>JAYVRQ010000628.1:0-3571 GCA_043776145.1 Chthoniobacteraceae bacterium | reverse complement strand
ATGTAGCGCCGGATGATCGCCGAACTCTCGATCGCGTACGGCCGCGACTGCTCCGAGTCGATGAGCGCGAAGAGCCGTTCGAGTTCCGCGAGCGCGTCTGCGTGCGCCTGCGCCGCCGCATTCCCGCCCGCCTGCGCGGCGATGTTCGCGCGCCGCGTCCGCACGATCCACCAGATGAACGCCGCCGCGAGAATGATCGCGGCGATGAGCGGATAATTGATCCGCCACGGCTCCGGCGCTTCGAGCAGCCGCAGATCGTCGATGATGTCGGCTGGCGGGTTCATGTCATTTCAGGGATGCAGCCTCCGGTAACGGCTCGCAAAAAACTGCATCAGCGCGCGCAGGTACGGCTGATCGGTCTGCACGTTGATCGTATCGAGCCCCGACATGCGAAACGTGCGATTCAGCCGCGCCACGCGATGCCCGGCCACCGTCGCGAACGCCGTCTGCGCCTTGGGATCGGACGTGTTCACCTCCAGCACCTCGCCCGATTCCGCATCCTCGAAGGCAATCCACCCAAGGTCCGGCAGCGCCAGCTCGCTCCCATCCACGATCGGCACCGCGATGAGATCGTGCTTACGCCCCGTGATTTTCAGCGCGCGCTCGAACCCGTCGTCCATGAAATCCGACAGCACGAAAATCACCGCCCGCCGCGAGTGCGCGCGATGAACGTGCTGGAGCGCCCGCTCGATGTTCGTCCCGCGCCGCGCCGGATCGTACGCGAGCACTTCGCCGATGAGCCGCAGCACATGCTGCCGGCCTTTCGCGGGCCGGATGTATTTCTCCGCGCCGTCGGTGAAGAGCAGCGCGCCGACTTTGTCGTTGTTGCGGATCGCGCTGAAAGCGAGCACCGCAGCCAGTTCGGCGGCGAGTTCGCGCTTGCTCTGCTGCACCGAACCGGTGGCCGACGATGCGCTCGCATCCACCAAAAGCAGCACCGTCATCTCGCGCTCCTCGACGTATTTTTTGATGTGCGTCACGCCCGTCCGCGCCGTCACGTTCCAATCGATGCGCCGCACTTCGTCGCCCGGCTGGTACTCGCGCACTTCATCGAAATCCATCCCGCGTCCCTTGAACACGGAGTGATATTGCCCGGCCATGAGATTCTCGACGAGCCGCACCGTGCGCAGCTCGATCTCGCGGATTTTTTTGAGCCACTCCTTCGGGATCATCGCGTCACGGTACCGGAACTTTGTCCAGAATGTGCGCGACGATTTTCTCGCTGCCGATTTCATCCGCCTCCGCCTCGAACGTAGTGATGACGCGATGGCGCAGCACGTCGAGCGCGATGCTTTTCACATCCTGCGGCGTGACGTGCGCGCGGCCTTGCAGGAAGGCGTGCGCCTTTCCTGCGAGCGCGAGATTGATCGACGCGCGGGGCGACGCACCGAAGCGAATCATGCCCGCCATCTTCGGCACGAAGCGCGCCGGCTCGCGCGTGGCGAAAACGAGGCGCACGATGTAATCCTCGATCTGTTCATCGACGTGGACTTGATCCACCAGCGCGCGCATTTCCAAAATCGTCTCCGGCTGGATGACCGCGCGCAACGGCTCGCGCGCGGCGGTGCGCGCCATGAGCTGCATGATTTGCTTTTCCTCCGATTCGTTCGGATAGCCGACCACGACCTTCAACATGAAGCGATCGACCTGCGCCTCGGGCAGCGAGTAGGTGCCTTCCTGGTCGATCGGATTTTGTGTCGCGAGCACGAGGAACGGTACGGGCAGCGGGAACGTCTCGTCGCCGATCGTGACCTGCCGCTCCTGCATCGCCTCGAGCAAAGCGCTCTGCACTTTCGCAGGCGCGCGATTGATTTCATCGGCGAGGATGAGGTTCGCGAAGATCGGTCCCTTCTTCGTCGAGTAGGTGCCTTCGCGCGGGTTGTAAATCAGGTTGCCGACGAGATCGCTCGGCAGCAGATCGGGCGTGAACTGGATGCGCGCGAACTTCGTGTGAATGCACTGCGCGAGCGCGCTGATCGTCGCCGTTTTCGCCAGACCGGGCACGCCTTCGAGCAGCACATGCCCGTTCGCGAGCAGCCCGATGAGCAGCCGCTCGACGAGGTATCGCTGGCCGACGATCGCGCGGGCGATTTCCGCTTCGATGTCGTCGATGGCCGGGTGCATCGCGGCGATTTGCTGCTGGAGGTCTTCGAGTTCGGAGGTCATTGGAAAATGGAAAGCGCAGACTGAATCACAGGGCGGCGGGGATTGTTAGTGCGCAGATTTTGACGGGACACGCGCTTCGCCAAATCCCGCGATTCCCATTTTCCGAAGAGCGGCTATGGTCGCAGCCCCTTCCCCAAAAAATGCTCACCCTCGAAAAATTCTCCATCGGCGTCGGCGACCGCTTTGCACATCAGGCGAAGGCGCAACTGCGCGCGTGCCAGCTTATCTCCGCGGACGGCGCGGATGTGGTTCCCGTCTGGAACAAATCGAATCGCGAACACACGTTCATCGGCTCCGAACCGGCGAGCGTGCGGCAGGCGGCGAGTGTCGCGGTATCGATGCTTGGCTGGTCGAAAGGCTGGCATGTCGATGCGGATCACATCCGGCTTGAAACGGTGGATCGCTTTTTGTCGTGCTCGGATTTTTTCACGATCGACGTGGCGGATTCCATCGGCCAGCCCGCGGCGTCGGCGGACGTGCAGGCCTTTGTGGAGCGGCATCCCGAGCTGATCGGGGCGATCTCGATTCCAAAAATCGCGGAGCCTTTTCACACCACGCGCGCGGAGATCGAGCGGATTGCGGGGAAGTTTCTGCTCGCCGTGAAGGACGCGGGGAAAATTTACCGGCACATCTGTGAGAAGAAGGGCGAGCACAACATCATCGCGGAGGTCTCGATGGACGAAACGGACACGCCGCAGACGCCGCCGGAGTTGCTCGTCATCCTTGCCGCGCTCGCGGATGAAAAAGTCCGCGTGCAAACCGTCGCGCCGAAATTCACGGGCCGGTTCAACAAGGGCGTGGATTACGTCGGCGACCTCGCGCAGTTCGAGAAGGAGTTTCACGACGACCTCGCGGTGATCGCCCACGCCATCGCGCGCTACGGGCTGCCGGCGAATCTGAAACTCAGCGTCCACAGCGGGAGCGACAAGTTTTCGCTCTACCCGATCATCCGCCGCACGCTGCCGAAATTCGACGCGGGCGTGCATTTGAAAACGGCGGGGACGACGTGGCTCGAAGAACTCATCGGCCTCGCGGAAGCGGGCGGCGATGCGCTTGCATTTACGAAGGAAATTTACGCGGGTGCGATCGGGCATGTGGATGAATTCTGCGCGCCATACGCGTCGGTGATCGACATCGACCAGGCGAAGCTGCCGACGGCGGAGGAAGTCGCGGGGTGGACGAGCGATCAATTCACCGGCGCGCTCCGCCACGATCAAACGCATCCGCTTTTCAATGCGAGCTTCCGGCAACTGCTGCACGTCTCTTTCAAACTCGCGGCGAAGCAGGGACAGCGGTACCTCGACTTGCTCGTGGCGAATGAGGAAGTCGTCGCGAAGAACGTGACGGAGAATCTTTACGCGCGGCATCTCAAGCCGCTGTTTGTTGGTTAGCGATGGGGACGGCT
>JAYVRQ010000627.1:0-3575 GCA_043776145.1 Chthoniobacteraceae bacterium | reverse complement strand
AAGTGGTGCGTGCTGCGCTGGCCGTCGCCTTCGATGGCGCAGAGCGCGGGGATGAGCACGGAGGGGTTCGAGGATTTTTACTTCAATGTCTGCACGCTCGACTATCGGAAGATGGAGCCGGGGATGCGCGCGCTGAAGGCGGCGATGGAAGAGACGGACCTGGTAGAGATCAAGGGTCCGGGGACGGACCTGCGCTTTTCGATCAAGGGAATCAGCGCGATCCCATGCGGCGGGACGCACAACATTCCCGATGGCGAAGTCTTTACCGCGCCGGTGAAAAACTCGGTGCAGGGCGTGGTGCAATACAACGCGCCGACGGTGTATCAGGGCACCGCGTTCGACAACGTGCGCCTCGAATTCAAGGACGGGAAAATCGTGAAGGCCACGGCGAACAACACGGAAAAGCTGAACGCGATCCTCGATAGCGATCCCGGCGCGCGCTACATCGGCGAGTTCGCGATCGGCTTCAATCCGCATGTGCTCCAGCCGATGCGCGACATTCTTTTCGACGAGAAAATCAACGGCTCCTTCCACTTCACGCCCGGCCAGTGCTACGAGCAAACGCAGAACGGCAACGTCTCGCAGGTGCATTGGGATCTCGTGAACATCCAGCGCGAGGAATACGGCGGCGGCACGATCCATTTCGACGGAAAGCTCATCCGCGAAAACGGGCGCTTCGTGCCGAAACCGCTCCAGGCCTTGAATCCCGAGCGGCTGAAGTAGCGGCGACGAAAACTGAAACGATGGAACGCACTTTGGAGGGAAACTCCGTTTCCCAGGCGGGGGTGCTCTGCGGGTCGGCTTTGGTGTGCGGCCAGCACGTGGAACGTGGACACCCCGCCCGCGCGAAACGGAGTTTCGCCCGCAATCGCATTCCCAAACGGAGTTTGGGAACGAGGACATCGTCCGTTTTGTAGTCTATCCCAAGCACCCCTCGGTAGCTGCGTGGGATCATATCATTGATTCCAACAAAATGATCCCTGGCCCGCCTCCGCTCTACCTTGCCGGTTCGGCAAAGACTCCGCGGGCGGCGGCGAGGGAGATTTTTTGGTTGCGCGCGTAGGCGGCCGCGGCGCGGTCGCGGATTTGCGCGGGCGTCTCGCGGCGCGTCCAGCCGGCGAGGGCGTCGCGGAGGATGAAGCCGCCGGGATACATGAGTTGTGTCGTCGTGAGCAGCGGGCGCGCGCCGACGCTTTCGAGATGCGCGCGGAAGAAGCCGTCGCTCTTGCAGCAGAGGACGATGGCCTCGCGTCCGGGTCCGCGTTTGGCGATGGCTGCGGCGGGGAGCGGCGCGTCCATGAGGCCGTCGTGGCCGATGTAGGCGACGAGCGGAAGGTGCTCCCGAGGTTCATCGCCCGCGAGTGCGCCGAAGAAATCCACGAGGCACTCGGCGATGGCCGTGCCCCGATAGGCGTCGGCGATGAGCGTCCACTGGCCGCTGCGATGCGTGAAGGTGAGCCGCTCGATGACGGCGGGCTTCACGCCGGGCTGGCGTCCGGCAAATTTCCAATCCGCGCTCGCGCGAAAGACCGGCGGCAGCGCCTCGTCGCAGCCCCAGTAGAGATTGTGCGCCGCGTCGTCGCCGTCGCCGATTTTTGCCGGGACAGGGAGGATGCCCTGCGCCTTGTTATCGGCGAGCGCGACGAAGACGCGGATTTGCGCGGGCTCGGCGAGCGCGGAGACGGCGGCGAGCATGATGGAAAAAAGCGCGCGCGACAACATGCCGGAGGAAACCACGCCGATCCCGCCGACACAAGATGCGAGACGCCGCGCTCGGCAACGCATCCTGACCGCATCACACTGTCGCCATGTTTCTCACGATCTTCTTCGCCGTCTCCGCTGGGTGCTGGATGGGCATCTGCGTCGGCGCGCTTTTTCACCTGCGATGGGCGCGGCGGTTGCCGGCGATCACGGTGCGTGCGGGTAGTGAAGTTCGGTGCTCGGTGGTGATCGCGGCGCGCGATGAGGCGGCGCGCATCGAGGCGACGGTGCGACGGCTGCTCGCACAGACGGGCGTCGAGATCGAAGTCATCGTCGTGGACGATCGCTCGACCGATGGCACCGGCGAAATCCTGCGGCGGCTCGCGGCGGAGGACGGGCGCGTGCGTACGGAGCGCGTGGATGCGCTGCCGGATGGCTGGCTGGGGAAATGTCACGCGTGCCATCGCGGGGCGGGCTCAGCCACGGGCGAGTGGATTCTTTTCACCGATGCGGATAGCTGGCTGCGGCCCGATTTGATCGCGCGAGCGCTACAGGTGGCCGAGCGCGAGGGCGTGGATCACATCGCCCTCACGATGGGCGTCACCCCCGCGACGCTCGCCGGGCGTGCGTGGCATATCGGCTTTGTGATGTCGCTCGCGGGTTACTTCTCCGGCGCGAATCGCGACCGCCCGGACGCGCACATCGGCATGGGTGCATTCAATCTCGTGCGCGCCTCCGCCTATCGCGCGTGCGGCGGTTACGAGGCGTTGCGCATGGAGGTGATCGACGACGTCCGCCTCGGGCTCCTGCTCCGCCGCGCGGGCAGCCGCACCCGCGGCTTCATCGGCGGCGACGACATGGATTGCGACTGGGGCGTGAACGCGCGCCGCATGATCCACCACATGGAGAAGAACTATTTCGCCGCTGCGGATTTCAACGTAGTCGCGGCGCTGTTTCTGAGCTTCGGCAACACGCTGCTCTGGCTCGCGGGAATCGTCGGCCCCTTCACCGGAACGCGGGCCGGAATCGCCGCCGGCATCGGTCTTCTCTCGATGATCCTGCCCGCCGCAGTTGTTGCGCGCCGCCTCGGCTGGTCGCCGCTGAGCGCCATCGCGACGCCGTTCTATTTTCCGCTGATGTTTTACGCGATCCTGCGCTCCACCGTGCTCACGCTGCGCCAGGGCGGCATCCAGTGGCGCGATACGTTTTACCCACTCGCCGCGTTGCGCGCGGGCCGGGTGCGTGAAGGAGCTAGACGGTGACGTCTTCGTAGATGCGCGCGAGCGTGATCTCAAAATCAATGCAGGCGAAACGCAGCACCTCTTCGCGCTGCGTGAAAATACGCTTCTCCCATTTGCCGCCGACGCGATGGAAGGCCGTGACTTCCACACGCGCCTGATCGACGAGCACGTAGCTGTCGAGGCTCGGGATGGCGGTGTAGGCGGCGAATTTTTCCGTGCGGTCGATGCGCTCGGTGTCGGGCGAGAGCACTTCGACGATGATGGACGGATGCTCGCGAAAGTAGCGCGACGCTTCCGCCGGATGGCAGGCGACCATGATGTCCGGGTAGTAAAACAGATCGCGCTCCTGCGGGCGGGGCAGCACTTTCATGTCGTTCATAAAAGCGCGGCAGCGGTGGCCGCGGAGGTGTTCGTGAATGGGCGAGTAGATATTCCCTGAAATTGTCCCGTGCTCCTGACTCGCCCCAGCCATCGCATACACGCGACCGCTCAAGTATTCGTGGCGGATTTCACTCTGCAATTCGCCCGCAAGGTATTCGTCGGGGCTCATCCAGGATTCGGCGAGTGCGGTCATGGGCGGAGGTTAGCGAGGCGGCGGTTCGCGTCAAAGCTAACGAATTGCCATCGGCGCGG
>JAYVRQ010000626.1:0-12517 GCA_043776145.1 Chthoniobacteraceae bacterium | reverse complement strand
GCCGACGGAATAGACCTCCTCGCTCTTCGATCCGCGCACCGTGAATTCAAAAATGTCGCCCGGTTTGAGATCGAGCTTCGTCGGCAAATCGCCCGTGCGAATGGCTGGCCCCTGCGTGTCCATGAGGATGCCCACGATGATCCCCGTCTCCTTCGCAATCGCGCGGATGCGCGGCACGATGACGCGCACCCAGTCGTGCGTCGCGTGGCTCATGTTGAGCCGGAAGATATTCGCGCCCGCCGCGATCATCCGGGCCAGAACTTCCGCTGATTCCGTGACCGGTCCCAAGGTGCAGATGATTTTTGTCTTTCGCATGACCATGAAAAACAAGCCCGCGCCGCAAAGGCAAACGCAATCCAACTTCCATGGTTGGCACGCGCAAGTCGGATCGCTTGAAACACCGTTTGCGCGACGATGCGCGCGCTGATAGAACCCTCGCACTTTTCGCCCGGCCATGCCCAAAGACCCTTCTCTTCACAAAATTCTCGTCATCGGCTCCGGCCCCATCGTCATCGGGCAGGGGTGCGAATTTGACTACTCGGGGGTGCAGGCTTGCAAGGCGCTGAAGGAGGAGGGCTACACGGTCATTCTCGTGAACTCGAATCCGGCGACGATCATGACGGACCCGGAGTTTGCGCACCGGACTTACATCGAGCCGATCACGCCGCAGATCGTGGAACTCATCATCGAGCGGGAGAAGCCGGACGCGCTTTTGCCGACGCTGGGCGGGCAGACGGCGCTGAATTGCGCGATGAAACTTTTCGAGTCCGGCGTGCTGGAGAAGCATGGCGTGAAGATGATCGGCGCGAATGCGGCGGCGATTCACAAGGGCGAGGACCGGCAGGCTTTTAAGGAGGCGATGATCAAGATCGGCATGGATATGCCGCGCTCGGGGACGGCGCACACGATCGAGGATGCGCGGAAGGTGCTCGTGGAAATCGGGACACTGCCGCTGATCATCCGGCCGGCATTTACGCTCGGTGGTTCGGGCGGCGGGATCGCTTACAACAAGGAGGAATTTGAAACGATTGTGGCGCGCGGGCTCGATCTTTCGCCCGTCTCCGAAGTGCTGATCGAGGAGTCGCTGCTCGGCTGGAAGGAATACGAGATGGAGGTGATGCGCGACCGCGCGGACAACTGCGTGATCGTTTGCTCGATCGAAAATGTGGACCCGATGGGCGTGCATACGGGCGACTCGATCACGGTCGCGCCGATCCAGACGCTGTCGGATCGCGAATATCAGATGATGCGCGATGCGTCGTTCGCGATCATTCGCGAGATCGGCGTGGAAACGGGCGGGTCGAATATCCAGTTCGCGGTGGAGCCGGAGACGGGGCGCATGATCGTCATCGAGATGAATCCGCGCGTGTCGCGTTCGTCCGCGCTCGCGTCGAAGGCGACTGGTTTTCCCATCGCGAAAATCGCGGCGCGGCTCGCGGTCGGTTACACGCTCGATGAAGTGCGCAACGACATCACGCGCGAGACGCCGGCGAGTTTTGAGCCGACGATTGATTACGTCGTGGTGAAATGTCCGCGGTTCACTTTTGAAAAATTCCCGCAGGCCGATCCGGTGCTGACGACGCAGATGAAAAGCGTCGGCGAGGCGATGGCGATCGGGCGCACCTTCAAGGAGGCGCTGCAAAAGGCGTTGCGCTCGCTGGAAATTAAGAGGTTTGGATTCATCGGCGATGGCAAGGATGTCGTGGTCGATGACGAGACGCTGCGGACGAAGCTCACGGTGCCGAATGCCGAGCGGATTTTCTTCCTCGGCCTCGCGCTTGCTCGCGGGTGGACGGTGGAGGAAATCTTCGAGCTGACGAAGATCGACCGGTGGTTTTTGGAAAACATGCGGCAGATCGTGGAGGCGGAATCGGCGATGCGTTCGCCGGTGGAAAAACAATCGCGCAGCCTGCTCTCGCCGTGGAAAACGCAGAGCACCGCCGGCCTTCTCGAAGATCGCGCGGCGCTCGTGAAGGCGAAGAAGCTCGGCTTTTCCGATGTGCAAATCGGCGTCGCGACGGGAACCAGCGCGGCAGCCGTGCGCGCGGCGCGGACGAAGCACGGCGTCATCCCGACGTATCGGCTCGTCGATACGTGCGCGGCGGAGTTCGAGGCTTACACGCCTTACTACTACTCGACGTATGGCGATGAGAATGAGCGGCGCGATTCCGGGAAGAAAAAAGTGATCATTCTCGGCGGCGGACCGAACCGGATCGGGCAGGGCATCGAGTTCGACTACTGCTGCGTCCATGCCGCGTTCGCGCTGCGCGATGAGGGTTTCGAGACGATCATGGTGAACTCGAATCCCGAGACGGTTTCGACCGATTACGACACGAGCGACAAGCTGTATTTCGAGCCGCTCACGCTCGAGGACGTGCTGAATATTTGCGAGCAGGAGAAGCCGTGGGGCGTCATCGTGCAGTTCGGCGGGCAGACTCCGCTGAATCTCGCAAAAGGTCTGGAAGAAGCGGGCGTGCCGATCATCGGCACGTCGCCGAAATCCATCGAAGTCGCGGAGGATCGGAAGCTCTTCGGCGCGATGCTCGACAAGCTCGGTATCCGGCAAACGCACGGCGGCACAGCGACCACGGAAAGCGAAGCCGTCACCGTTGCGGAGCGTGTTGGTTATCCGGTGCTCGTGCGACCATCGTTCGTGCTCGGCGGGCGTGGGATGATGCTCGTTCACAATGAAGCAGACCTGCGCCGCTATGTGCGCGAGGCCATCGAAGTCACGCCCGGCGCGACTCCGGGCACGGCCGCGAATCCCATTCTCGTCGATCATTTCCTCGAAGACGCCACCGAGGTGGACGTCGATTGCATCAGCGACGGCGAGACGGTCGTCATCGGCGCGATCATGGAGCACATCGAAGAAGCCGGCATTCACAGTGGCGACAGCTCTTGTGTCATCCCGCCGTTTTCGCTGAGCGAAAATGTGAAAGCCGAAATCACCCGCAGCACGAAAGCGATGGCCAGAGAGCTGAACGTGCGCGGGCTGATGAACTTGCAGTTCGCCGTGCAAAACGAAACGGTGTACGTGCTCGAAGTGAACCCGCGCGCCAGCCGCACCGCGCCGTTCGTTTCCAAAGCGATCGGCGTCCCGCTGCCGAAACTCGCCGCGAAAATCATGGCCGGCAAAACGCTCGTCGAACTCGGCTTCACCACCGAAATCGTGCCGCCGCATTTCTCCGTGAAGGAAGCCGTGTTCCCTTTCATCCGCTTCCCCGGCATCGACATCGTCCTCGGCCCCGAGATGAAATCGACCGGCGAAGTAATGGGTATCGACCGCACGCTCGGCCTCGCCTTCGCCAAATCGCAGATGGCCGCCGCCCCGCCGTTGCCCGCGAAAGGCAACATTTTCATCAGCGTCGCCGACCGCGAAAAAGGCCGCGTCGCCGACTTCGCGAAAGGTTTCGTCGAAATGGGCTTCACGCTCTACGCCACGAGCGGCACCGCCGCCGCGCTCAAAGCCGCCGACGTGCCCGTGAAAAAGCTGCACAAGCTCAACGAAGGCCGCCCCAACGCGCTCGACATGATCAAAAACGGCGAACTCGCGATGATCGTGAACACCCCGAGCGGCAAAGTCGCCCGCGAGGACGAAATCAAAATCCGCAGCACCGCAACCGGAAACCGCATCCCCGTCTTCACCACCCTCCGCGGAGCCCGGGCCGCGCTGGAAGGCATCCGCGCCGTCCGCGAACACGGCCTCAGCGTGAAGCCGCTGCAAGAGTGGCATCCGAAAGCGTAGCTGCCGCGCTGTGAGCACAGGCGAACACCTTGCAAATCCCCGCTCTCCGGGCATACTCACCGCAATGTCCACCATCGCGAGCCATGAAGCCGACATCCTCCGCCGCGTCGTGGATCCCCAGCGCGCTGGGTGGACGAGCGCAACCGCCGAAGCCATCCTCGCCCTCGCCTTGCCCAAGCGCGACGCCAGCCGCGCCAGCACGCTCGCCAGAAAAGCGTGCGCCGGCTCGCTTTCCCCGTCAGAGGCCCGCGAACTCGAAGACTATAAACACATCGGTCGCTTCCTTGAGTTGATGCAATCGCGCGCGCGCCTTTCGTTGAAAAAGACCGGCGCTGCGTGAGTCGGATCACCGCCGAGACAGCGCGTCTCGTCCGCCGGCGCGCGGCAGCGCGTTGCGAATATTGCCACTTCCCCGAGGCACACGCCGCGCTGCCCTTCCAAATCGATCATATCGTCGCCCGGCAGCACGGCGGCGGGAGCGACCCCGCAAACCTCGCGCTCGCCTGTCTCTTCTGCAATTCCGCCAAGGGGCCGAACATCGCCGGCGTGGACCCCGTGAGCGGTGCCATCGTGCCCCTCTTCCACCCGCGGCGCGACAAATGGGGCGGACATTTCGCATGGAAAGGCGCATGGCTTGGCGGCAAGACTCCCCGTGCGCGCGCCACGATCCAAGTCCTCCAAATCAACGACCCCGCCGCTGTCGCCGTGCGCGAAAGCCTGATCGAAGAAGGCACCCCCCTCGGCTGACCTCCCCCGTCTGTGGGATACCCTCGACATCGTGGGAGTCGTCCACAGCCTGCGCGACTTCTCGCGCCGCCCGCTCAATCCGCCGGGGGCGGAATGATCCAAATCGCCATGCTCGACCTCGGGTGGTCGGGTTCACGCGCCGCCGCACTGGCTCCAGGCCGTCCCGCCCCTCACCACGAAGCTCGGCTTCCCCGCGCAAATACGGCGTGGCCAAGTCCTCAATTTGCCAACGAGGGTGGGAAGACTTCTCTTAGCAACACATGAAACTTGAAGGAACAAAACTGCCGCAAGAAAAGCTAGGAGAGTTCTTTGGCATGATGAAAGAAATGCAAGCCATTCAGCAAAGGGGACCTTTCGGGCAGTGCATGTCTTCATTAGATGAGTGCAGAGAACCGCCAATTGCATCACACCTGCTCGCCGAATCGTGGCTGAGGAAAATTGCTGACGAAACAAACCGCGTAATTACGTTTGAGATCGGGACCAATGGCCTTGCAAGAAACGATGCCCGTATAGAACCTCGGAAAGTCGGTGTTGGTGAGAAAGCGGCGGTAACTTTTCCCGGATTCTGCCGCAGACACGATTCAGAATTGTTTTCATGCCTTGAGACGGAAGTCTTTACAGCGACGCCAGCACAGCTTCTCGCGCTCACTTATCGTTCCGTTTGCCGCGAAGCGTGCGCAAAAAATCAGATGGTCAAATGCCATCTCCCACATGCTCTCGATAAAGGGGCACCTTCATTCTTTAGGAAACTAGTAGTCTCTGAGTTCAAAAACTACATCCGCTTACTTATCAGAAAACAAGACTTGGAAAAATCGTTCGTAGTTTCTGCCAACGATATTGCTGCCTATGTCGTAGAGTTTGCTAGTTGTCCCACGATGTTGGCCTCCGTTACTTTTTCCCTTCCCATGACATTTACCGGGCGTGTTCTCGACGCCGGGCGCTATGACTGGACGACGCTTAGTATTATACCAAGCCAAAAAGGCGGCTACGCTATATTTACCTGGAGCAAGCGCGCCTCAAAGAATCCGGCACGCCTCGTGAAATCGTTCACAACGATAAGCCGTGAACTCCAATCTTCCACGTTGATTTACCTAGCGCTCGAAGTCTCGGAAAATCTTGCTATCTCCCCCTCGTGGTGGGCTGGTCTAACTGAGCCGCAACAAACCGACCTGCTAAGACGCTTTTCACGTAGCATTGTGGCCGAAAGTTCAAAGCCATTTGTTCGATCGTTGGTTCCGAAGCCGCCGGGAATTGTCGATTGGGCGATTGTAAACGCCGGCTACGAATAACCAATCGAGCACGATCTATCATCGTGATCCGATTCTCAAACACTCGCCAAAAGTAATGCCTTTTTATCCCAATAGGCCGCCTCCTCCTCTTGATCTAACATTCCGTAAGCGAATGCGATGCGGTCGCATATATCTGCGTCATTCGGAGCAATTGCGATAGCTTTTTTGAGGTATCTAACCTCATCTGTCCAAAGCTTATTCCAAAAACATTCCTCCGCAATTCCACTGAGCGTAGCGAGTGTTTCGCCATTTTCTGCCAACAAACGAAGAGCTTCTTGATATGCGGATGGGTTGCCTTTCAACTCCCGTACCCTGAATAAATACGTTGATAATGCCTCTTTGTCTTGAAAGTCAGTTGCCAACCTATACAGGGAGATAGTCTTGTCAGGCTCCCCACTTTCTTTGTAATGATGGGCAAGTGCCCAGTGGATCGTATCAAGCTCTTTCCGTGAAAGCTTCGCGCGCTTCTCTGATAGCACCCGTTCCAAAATAAGAATTGCGTCTTCGGGTTTCAGGCAATTGCAGTAAAATCTGGTGAGTTCCACGTTGGTCAGGATCACATCTAGATGATCTTTCAAAAAGACTGCGGCACGTCCTTTGTCGTCTGGGTCGAACATCAACGATGCGCCAACATAAAGAGTATCAATATCTCGGACCCCAGCCTTGATTAAAAACTCAGTCCATTGAATGCCTCTCTTCGTTGCGTTCTGTCGCACCCCCGAGTTCTCGCGAGCTTGTTGGAGATATGCGTATTGCAACATCCCAGCAATCTTTGTCGGCAACCTAGTCGCGTTGGTCTGCTCGTCGATCTCATACGCGAGTTCCTCACCCAACGCAATTTGTTGTTCGTAAGGTAAGAAGGGAAGCAACGCTTCACGAACATTAAGGTTTAGAGGATCGTCTTTTAGAACCTCTTCCAAAATCGAGCGACGAACCGCAGTTGTGAGTTCCGGCACCTCGTCAAGGCCGACTAGGTCTTTTTCGGAGAGCATACAAAGCAAAAACCACTCCGATACGTTTCCAAACTCAACGAAGGCGTTCTTGGAATCTAACTTTGCAGCGTGGTAGTTGTGAAGTGCTGCAATCGAATTAGGTTCAGCGTGTATGGAGCGCGTAAGATGATTTAACGCTTCTGAATGTTGTCCTCTGGCTATTTCGTAACCCGCAAGAAGGCATAAACACTCGGGGTCGCATGGCTCCAACCGGATCGCGGTTCTAAGCCACTCCAATGATCGGGGCCGATCATCGAGTAGCAGGTATGCCTTGGCTAGAGTCCTGCATTTAGCGGGATCAGTGTGAGTCGTTTGTACAACTGTTTGAATCGCTTCTGCAAAGTGGCGCTGTATGAGTTCTTTAGGCACAAGCTCAAAAACGGACTTGGCCAAAACCCGAGGCAAATAGTCGAAGTGAAAAGCCCAAAGCTGTTCCAAAGCCATTGGTAACGTGTCCAGGCGATTTGCGAGCGCCAGACTCAGAAAGTAGGTAGCACAGTGTGAGGCCGAGCGGAAAAGTTGTTCCAAATGAGGTGTTGCGAACTCTACAATGTCCTCATGGCGCTTCTTTTCACGCAACTTTTCCAAGATGGGGCCCAATAGGTAGTCACTTGGCTTTTCCGCGTATTCGGCCAAGAGTTCATCGGCTGTGACGGAAGAAAGCGGACCGGCGGAGTTCGGGGAAATCGCGTCTCCTGAAAACTCATGGTGCAACGATATTGATCAATCAAGCGCCCCAGCGCATCACCATCAACAAGCTCAATTGGTTTTCCATAAGCAAAGGCCACCGCGCCTTCAGTGAAATATCCAGTGGTAATCAAGATTGCTTTTACCGCCCCTGAGTGCAGTAGCGTTCCGTAAAGATCTCGTATAATTGGCTCGCCGACGCCGCTTCGATAGCGTTTCGCCTGCACGATGTAACGACCGCCTCGTATCGGCGTTAGGTCAATGACGTTAAGATCGACCCCGCCATCGTGAGATGCCTGTGTCAATTGAACCAAAAGACCCATCCGCTCGCATAATGTCTTTAGGGCGGACTCAAACTGTGTCGGCGTGCAATTTACTTCCATAGATTTCTGGTGGATTTGAGAAGCGCCATGATTTCAAAGACTAAGGCGTTTTTGTCTTCCTCCTCAAGTTCCATCGAGAAGGCGAAGGTGGAGGAGATAAAGGCCCGGCCGTTTGCTTAGCTGCGTGAGCGAATCCAGTGGCGCGACCGACACGCCCGGGTGGCTTCGGCGAAGGTGAGCTGGTGCGCGACGGGGCCGTAGATTTCCGGCGCATCCATGGAATAGACGAGTTTCGCGTCGCCTTCCCGGTCGCGGCTGCGGAGGTCGTAATGGCGCGGGGTGGCGGTGAGGAAGAGCCGCTTTTTGATGGCGAGATTTTTGTCGCTGAGGGCAAAGCCGAAGTGGACGCCTTCGCGCCCGGCGGTCTTGTGCGCTTCGTCGAAGATCGCGAGATCGAAGGACTCGCCCCGCTTCATCCCCGCCGCGACGACATGGGCCGACTGGTAGGTGGAGAAGATGAGCTTCACGCCGTCGAACTCGGCGGCGAGGAATGCACGGACTTGCGCGCTGTCGGTGGTGACGGGGAAATCGAGGTCGCTGGAGCGCAGGATGATTTCGTCGCGGTCCGATTTCACGGCGGGATCGGAGCAGACGCACAGGTGCGCGAGCGCGGGCCATGAAGTTTCACGCGACCACTCGTGCAACATCTGGCCGAGCAGGGCGAGCGAGGGAATGAGGACGAGGATGGTTCGCACGCCCATGCGCTCCGCCGCCCACAAGGCGACAAGTGTCTTGCCAGTGCCGCAGGCCATGAGCGCCGTGGCGCGGTCCTGCTCGCGGAGTGCGGCGAGGATGTTGGCAAGAGCCTCGGCCTGATGCGGGAGCGGGGTCTTGCGTTGCGGCCTGACTTTTTTGCCAGCGAGCCAAGTGTGAATCGCCGCGAAGTCCTGCGGTTCGAGCTTGTCGAGATCGTTGCCGGTGATCGCGTAGAACGCGCTGCGCTCTTTCACCACATCTGCAAAGCGGTCGCAATTTGTGATGAGCGCGCGCCGGTCCACCCGATCCGCCTGACCGATGAAATTGGAAAGCTCGTCCCATGTGAGCGACGGGCGGCCCGTGCGGAATTTCGCCTGATAGGCGTGATGCCCGCCGAGTTGCGTTGCAAAGACGCCGTCCACGCCCTTGTCGCCAATGGTCAGAGCCAGCCGCTTGCGCAGCGATGGCGGGACGCTCGCACCGGGCCAGACCTGCTTCGCCTTCTCGACGGCAACCGTGGCGAGATACGCCTCGGCGAAAACTTCAAAGGCCTCGCCGCGTTCCTGTGGGGTCGCGAGAGCGCTGATGCGAGCTTCCAATTCGCTGAAATTTTTCAGCCCGTCGAAAATCCCGCGCTGCAAATACAGCGACGCTTTCGGATGCGTGGGAGAGTTCATTTTCCTGCACGGGAGCGAATCACGTTCTGCGCGCGCAAACCAGTCCGCTGCAGGTTTCCGAGAACTGCGAATCGGTGCGGACAGGCGTCAAAACATTTGACCGGCACCACTGCTCACTGCGTCTTCGCGATTTCCACGGCGTAGGTATGGACCGCGCCGTGCATGTTCGAGCGGAAGACGATCCACTTTCCGTCGGGCGTGAAGGTCACGTTTGGCTCGAAGCCGTAGTCGTGTTTCGACAAGTCCACGAGCCGCTCGGACTGGAAATATCCGACGCGGATGAGGTCGCTTCCCTCCGCGTGGTCGTTGGCGAGCACGGGATGGAAGAGGTAAATCCATTGGCCGTTGCCAGGTTCACCGAGCGGTTTTCCGTCAGGTGTGTGATTGGCCACGCTGCCCGGACCGCCGCCGTCGCCAGCGAAAAGTTTTCCATCGGGCGACACGTTGTAATGCACCGACCACTCGTGGCGTTCGAGGTGATACCAAGTCCGCGCGCCGGTCGCGAGTTCCACGCCGGCGACCCAGAAGACGCCGCTCTTTGGCGTCTGTAAATCGTACCAGACCATCTTCCCATCGCCGCTGAAAAATTCGTGCCCCGCGATTTCCATGTCCATCGTCCGCCGGTGCATCAATCGCGGCGGGGAGCCGTCGTCGCGGATCGTCCACACGCGATCCACGAAATGCCACGGGCCTTCGTGGCAAAACATGATGAGCCCTGGATCGGTCGGCGAACATTGGAGATGATTCGTCCAGTCGTTCTCGCGGTGGATCGTCTTCACTTCCCCCGTCGCGATTTTCACCGTGTAGATCATCATCGGACGGCCCGAAGACCAGCGTGCCTCCAGCCTTCCGCCGACGCGGCCCGGCGGCGCGGTGCGCGGCTCCGCGGTTCCCTCCGGGTCGCCGCCGATGCCCACGATTTCCGTCTCGTCCGCATTGATCGTGATATTTCCGCGCCCGCCCGCCGGGATTTTCGCCACCTCGCGCGTCGCGTGTGTGTCGAGATCCGCGGCGAAAATTGCACCGTCGCGCGTGAAATAAATCCGCCCGGTTTTCCGCCCGGTCACGAGCACGCCGACGCGCCCGGGCACGACTTCCTCGATCGCGCGCGTCTCCAGATTCACCGTGGAAATCCCGCTCCGCGTGGACATCACCAACTTCTTCCCATCGGCCGAATATCCGT
Source organism: Chthoniobacteraceae bacterium (assembly GCA_043776145.1). Lineage (GTDB taxonomy): Bacteria > Verrucomicrobiota > Verrucomicrobiia > Chthoniobacterales > Chthoniobacteraceae > JANLQB01. The sequence continues at coordinate 2,118 of JAYVRQ010000626.1, read as the reverse complement.
TTTGGTGAAAGTAAAGACTCGCGCTGCCGGGCTCGCGCGAGAGCCGCACCACACGATGCCCGGTCGTCGGCTCGATCCATTCGGTGGGCGGCTCTTCGGCGAACAGCGCGCGGACGGCGAGCAGGGAAAGCGCGACTGCGAGGCGGGGAGAAATTTGCATGACGCGGACGGTAGCGGCGCCGATGGCCGCTGTCAGCTTCCCCGATTCACGGCGGCGACATCACCAGCGTGGAAGCGACGAGCCGCAGCAATTCGCCTTTGGCCTGCTCGATGACCACGCCGACGCCAGGCGCGTAGGTCTTCCGCTCGATCGCGGTCAAGAGCCGCGATGTTTCTTTCAGCAGGATCGCGCGCTTGTAGGAGCCCGCGGGCACTTGGATGCTCAGACCGGTGAGCACCACTTTCGCGGTCTCGTCCACGATCGGGAACAAGTCCTCCGGCTTGAATACATCGCCGACTTGCGGATCCGCGGGCATGAAGAGCACGGGCGCGGTGGCCACGGCGGTGTCCGCCGGATCGCCCGGCAGCGTCGGGCCGCCGACGAGCCAGCTTCCGTTGTGATTCACGATGACGCCGTTTTCGTAGTTATCGACGACTTCGCCGAAGTAATAGACCGAGTAGCGCGGCGAAGATCGCTGCCGCGAGATGATGGGAGCGTGACCTGCGGGAGAAAAATTTCACGCTACTGCGTCGGAAGTTGCAGCGCGAATTCCACGTCGCCGCCGTCGAGTCGCGCGGTGAGCGTGCCGCCGAGGAGCGCGGCGAATTCGGCGCTGAGCGCGAGGCCAAGGCCGTGGTGCTGGCCGTTGCTGCGCGCTTCGTCCTTTCGCCAAAATCGCTCGAAGAGATGCGGGATGTCGGCGGCGGTGAGCGTGCCGGCGGCATTGCTGAAAAGAACGGTCACGGTGTCCTCACCGCGCGTCGCGCTGATGCGGAGCGGCGTGGCGTCGGGGGCGTGTTGCGCGGCGTTGCCGCAGAGATTTCCGAGGATGATGGAAAGGAGCGTGGCGTCGGTGTCGGCGGTGAGTTCGGGAGGCACGGAGAGATTAAGCGGGTGGCCGCGCGCGGACCACGGATGCCATGCTTCCTCGATGGCGGCGGCGAGCGCGACGGGCTCGCGGTGGATCACACGCGCGGGGTCTTCGGCGCGCGTGAGATCGAGCAGGCGCAGGGCGAGCGTCTCCATGCGGTGCGTGGTGGCGAGCGCGTCGCGCCAGGACTCGGCGCGTTCGGCTTCGGTCGCGGGCGTGGTGAGGTTCACTTCGGCGAGCGCGCGCAGTTCGGCGAGCGGCGTGCGCAGTTCGTGCGCGGCGGTGGCGGTGAAACGCTGCTCGCGCGCGAACGCGGCTTCGAGGCGCGCGAGCAGTTCATTCAGCCGCTCCGCGATGGGTCGCAGTTCGGCGGGCAGCGGCGCGGCGGGGAAGCGCGTGGCGAGCGAGGCGGCATCCACGGCGGCGACGGATTCGCCGAGGCGGTCGAGCGGCGCGAGGCCGCTGCGCACGCCCCAGCGCACGAGCGCGGCGAGCCCCGCGAGCGCGCCCGCGCCGACGAGCAGGAGCGCGACGTGCAGCGCGGCGAGTGTGCGATCGAGCGGCGCGCGATCCCGCCCGACGGTGAGCACGACTTCGATGTCCTCGTTGTGCAAACCGCGCGCCTTTTTCCCCATGTCCGGCAGGAAACGCAGCGCGGCGCAGCGGAGCGCGCGACCGTCGGAAAGCCGCGCGTCGAAAAAATCCGGCGTGCCCGCTTTTCCCTCGTGCGGTGGAAACGCCACGTCGCCGAGCGAGCGCGAACGCTGGAGTTCGCGGCCATCGAGCGTGCGGAGGTGGAAGATTTCCGCGCTCTCGGCCTGGTCGAACTGCGGCAGCGATGCGCCGCCGCGCTCGAGTTTCACGCCGGTCACTTTGTGCTCAGTGAGCTTCGTGAGGTATTGCGCGGTGGCACCGAGCGAGGTGTCGAACTCCGCAGTGAGCGCACGGCGCAACTGCCAGTCGAGCGCTGCGCCCGCAGCGCCAAGCAGCAGCGCGCCGCCGCAGAGCAGACGCACGGTGAGCTGGGCGCGCAGCGATTTCATTCCGCATCCAGAACGTAGCCGAGGCCGCGCCGCGTGCGGATCAG
>JAYVRQ010000625.1:0-3601 GCA_043776145.1 Chthoniobacteraceae bacterium | reverse complement strand
ATTGTCCGCCGCGCGATTTCAGGCATGTTCGGCGCATTCCCCATGTTCACGAAAATTCCCCGGCTGTTCTCCATCGCCGCCGCCCTTGCCGTTTCGTTCGGCGGGGGGTTGCGCGCGGATGTCGTCATCAATGAAATCAACTTCCGCCCCGGCACCACGTTTCCGGAAAATCCGAAGGGCGAATTCATCGAGTTGCGCAATACGGGCGCGGCAGCGGTGAGCCTCACCGGATGGCAGTTCACGAAGGGCGTGACGTTCACTTTCGCGACGGGGGCGAGCATTCAGCCGAACGGCTATCTCGTCGTCGCGTCGGACCTCGCGACTTTCAACACGCAGCATCCGGGCGTGACGAATGTGGTCGGGAGCTGGGCGGGGTCGCTGGGCAATACCGGCGAGGACATCACGCTCGTGAATGAGCTTGGGGTCACGCAGGATTCGGTGAGTTATCATTCGGAAGGCGATTGGGCGCAGCGCGTGCGCGAGGCGACTTTCGGCGGCTGGGACTGGTCGAGCCTCGCGAATGGCGGCGGGCGCACGCTCGAACTGCGCAACGCGGCGATCGACAATGATAACGGGCAGAACTGGCAGGTTTCGGCGGTCGCGGGCGGGACGCCGGGCGCGGCGAACGCGGCGGTGAGCGCGAACATTGAGCCGATGATTAGCGGCGTGCAGCATTCCCCCGCGAGCCCGCGCTCGACCGATCCGGTGACGATTTCATGCAAGGTGGTGGATGAAACACCCGCAGCGGGACTGACCGCGACGCTCTTCTGGCGCAACGCGACGACGACCACGCCGGGCGCGTTCACTCCCTTGGCGATGACGGGCGATGGGACGGGAAAGTTTTCCGCGACCATCGCGGCGCAGGCGAATCTCGCGATCATCGAGTTTTACGTGCAGGCCTCGGATGGCACGCTGACGCGCACCTGGCCCGCGCCGACGAGCGAGGGGCAGAATGCGAACTGCCTGTACCAAGTCACGAACGAAGCCTTCACCACGACCGACGCGAACTACCTGCTCGTCCTCACGGGGACGGAGAACGCGGCGTACACCGCGCTCGCGGCGGCGAATCCGAACAGTGACCGGCAGTTCAACATCACGCTCGTTTCCTTCACGGGCACGGACACGACCGTGCGCTACCGCTCGTCGATGCGGATTCGCGGGAACAGCAGCCGCAATTACCAGTTCAAGCCGCTGCGCATCACGATGCCGAATGACGATCTCTGGAACGGCGCATCGGTGTTCAATCTCAATCCCAAGGCCAGTTTCCTGCAATACTTCGGCAATCGCCTTTTCAACGCGGCGGGTGTGCGCTCGTCGGAATCCGTCCCGGTCGAGCTGCGGCGGAACGGAGCGGAATCCACGACTTCCACGGGCTCGACGCCGGACTATGGAAAGTGGGCGCGCATCGAGGACGAGGGCGGCGACCTCGTGGGCAATCACTGGCCGGTGGCGAAGACGGGCAATCTTTACAAGAAGATCGATAACGGCGGCGGGCTGAATTTTTACTGGCGCACGGGGCAGGCGGCTCCGGCGACCCCGGACCTGCTGCTCGATGGATGGAGCAAGCAGAACAATTCTTCGGTCAACGACTGGACCGATCTCACGGCGTTCTTCCAAATCTGGCAGGCCGCCGCGCGCCCGCATTTCACCAACAACTCGGCGACGGATGTCTCGGGCAGCAACGCCACGCGCATCAGCGGCGCCGGCACCTGGAACAACACGGCTTTTACCGCGGCGGAAATCACGAGCGTCGAGACGGTGGCCGATCTCGATCAGTGGGCGCGCTGGTTTGCGGTGATGACGATCATGCAGGATCTCGAGACGAAAATCTCGAACGGCGTGGACGACGATTACGCGGCGTATTTCATCCCTGTCACGGGCGGGCTGCGAAAGATGCAACTCGTCGCGCACGATCTCGATACGATCTTCGGGCTCGGCGACGATCCGCAGGCTGCCAACTACACGGGCCTCTATGACATGACCGAGGTCGGCCAGGCCGGTTACACGTTTCGCAGCCTGCTGCCGCTTTTCGGCACCACGGCGGTCGCGGGGAATGCGGCGTTTCGCACGAAGTATTTCACGGCAATCCGCGAACTCTACGGCTCGGTCCTGAACGCGAGCACTGCGGCGAGTGCGAACCCGCCATTCTATCAATTCGTCGATAGCCATCTCACCGGCTGGGTGCCTCCGGCGCAGATCACGTCGATGAAAAATTTTGCCACGGCGCGGCAGACGTATCTGCTCGGGCTCATCGGCAGCGCGGCGATCGCACCCACCGCTCCCACTTCCACGACGACGCTCGCCGGGCCGCACGGAAATTTGTTCATCAGCGAAGTGCTCGCGCGAAATGTTGCCGCGCTCCAGAACGGCGCGGCGTTCCCCGATTTCATCGAACTCCGCAACTCCGGCGCGACGGCGGTGAGCCTCGCCGGGATGAGCCTCACGGACGATCCGCTGCTCCCGACGAAATACGTTTTCCCCGCCGGGACGACGATCGCCGCGGGCGCGCATCTGGTCGTCTTCGCGGATGCGGATGCCGCCGCGCCCGGCCTGCACACAGGGTTTTCGCTCGATCAGGATGGCGACACCGTGCGGCTGCACGACACGGCGGCGAACGCGGGCGCGCTGCTCGATTCGGTCACGTTCGGCCCGCAGGCGACGGATCGCTCGATCTCGCGCACGGGCGCGGCGCTCGATGTGTGGGCGCTCACGCTGCCGACGCCGAATGCCGCGAACGGCACGCCCGTCGCGCTGGGAAATCTCGCCGCCGTCCGCATCAACGAACTCGCGAGCAATCCCGATTATCTTTTCAACAACGACTTCATCGAACTTTACAATCCCGACGCGCAGCCCGTCGCGCTCGGCGGCGTCGCGGTCACGGATGACTTCATCAATTACCCGACGCGCCATGTGCTCCCGCCGCTCAGCTTCATGGACGCCGCCGACTTTCTCGTGCTGCGTCCGAAAGGCAGTTCCGCGTCGCCGGGCAATTCGACAGAACTCGCGTTCAAGTTCGACACGTACTCGGCGAACCTCACGATCATCGGCGCAAACGCGACGGTCATCGACACCGCGGACATTCCCACGATGCCGCGGGATTTTTCGCGCGGACGCTCTCCCAATGGCGGTGTGACGTTCGCCTACTTCGGCCTGCCGACAAACATCCCCACGCCCGGCTCCGCGAACGTCGCGCCGCCCGCGAATGTGCTCGCGCTGCTGAACAATTTGCGCGTCACGGAAATTCACTACACGCCGACGCCGCTCGAATTCATCGAGCTGCGCAACATCGGCGCGACCGCGCTCGATCTCTCCGGCGTGCGCTTCACGAAAGGCATCGAATACATCTTCGCCGCAGGCACCACGCTCGCGCCCAACGCGTACATCGTCGTGTGCGCGGATCGCGCGGCATTCACCGCTCAGTACGGCGCGGTCGCCGCGCTTGCGCCCGGCGTTTTCACCGGAACGCTCGACAACGCGGACGATTCCCTTTCCCTGCAACCGCCCGTGCCGTCGGACGTGAACATTCTCAGCTTCACCTACAGCGGCTCGTGGTTTCCCGAGACGGACCTCGGCTACTCGCTCGCCGCCGCGACTCCCGCCG
>JAYVRQ010000624.1:0-3606 GCA_043776145.1 Chthoniobacteraceae bacterium | reverse complement strand
CAGTTCTTTGTTAATTGCTGAGTGACCCGGCCCACTGCCGGATCAACGGGGGAACCGAATTTTCCGCGTGAGCGGATCGGGGCGTGCGATGCCTGCGGCATCGGGAGCACTTGGTGGCTCCAGCCCGACAGCTAACCTCGTAAGCGCCACACCGAGAGCAAGGATCGAGACGGCTTTCCGTATCGTCCCCAGTCTCCAAAGGACCACCGGATTTTCCCGCCGCAGTCGCGGGGAAATCGCAAAACGATACCACAATGAAAACCACCGTCCGCATCGCGGCCCTCGCCGCGTTTGCGTTCACCGTTCACGCCGCCCACACGGCGTGGCTCACCCGCATCCAGCCCGGCCTTTCCACCGCCGCCGCCGTGCGACAACTCAATGGCACCGAAGCCGACTGGCGCGCATTGCGCTGGTTCGAGGCGGAGAAAAATCTCGCGTCCTCCTCCGCAGCGCTCGCGGTCGGCGTGGCCGCGCTGCTCTGCCTGCGCCCGCCGGTGCGGAGGGAATTGCATCGGCGCGGAATGCTGCCGCTGCTCGCCGCGACGACCCTGCTCGGCGGCTGCATGAAGTCGTACGACACGCCCGAGTTCGTGACCATCGACACGGCGGAGACGGGCTTCCTCGTCCCGCTGGAAGGCGACACGCGCGATCAGGCGAAATTCGAGAGCGAGGATTATCTGCGCCAGCTCAAGGTCGCCGCGAAGCGCGTGCAAATCCCGCATCGCTGGCTGCAAACGGGCCGCATGTCGAACGATGGAAAATGGCTCCCGATCGTGCGCCTTATCAAGGTGCAGCGGTCGCCGATCACGCGCGAGTGGACGGCTGATGCGTCCACCGGCACGTCGAAAAAGAACGAGGCGATCTGGATTGAAAGCTCGGACAGCGTTGCGTTCAGCATGGGCTTCACCTGCACCGCCTACATCCCGGAGGAACAGGCCGCGCGCTTTCTCTACTGGTATCCGAGCGGCTCGCTGCACGAGACGATGGACATGGAAATCCGTGCCCGCATTCAGCAAGTCTCCGCCGAAGTCGCGGCGAAATATCCGCTCGATGAATTGCGCGCGCGGAAGCAGGAAATCATGGACGCCGTCCGCAAAGATGCGGTGGATTTTTTCGCCGAGCGCGGCGTCACGATTACGAGCGTCGGCATGTTTGGCGGCATGACGTACGAGAACCCGGAAATCCAGAAGGCCATCGACAAGACCTTCATCGCGCAGCAGGAAAAAGTCGTGAACCAGGCGCGCTTCGAGGCGCAGCAGAGCGATAACAACCGCATCGAACTCGAAGCCACTGCGACCGCGGAAAAAGCGCGCCGCATCGCGAAGGGCGAGGCCGATGCAAAGACGACCGCCGCGACTGCCGAGGCGCAGGCGATCCGCGAAGTGAACAAGGCGCTCGCCGAGGCGCAGCAGAATCCACTCGTGCTGCAATTCAAGCAGCTCGATGTCGAGAAGGCGCGCGTCGAAAAATGGGGCGGCGCGTATCCGCAATACTTCATCGCCCCGCCGGACAAGGCCGCGCTGCTGCTGCATCTGCCGGAGATGAAATGACGTGAATCCCGCGCGCCGGCGGATCGAAAGGTCCGCCGGCGTTCCGGGCTGTTACGGGTAGCACGCTCGTCCCGAGCGTGCTACCCGGCGCTACGTCACCACCCCGAAAATCGAAATCCGTCTCTCATCCGCCAGCGCGATGAGGCGGCGTCTTTCCAGCAGCAGCGTGCGTCCGGCTTCGACGCCAAGCACGCGCACTTTCGCGGTGTGCGCGGTGTCGATCGTCACCGGGCCGATTACTGGCACGTCGAAACGGAAATCCTGATTGGGCTTCGACACCTTCACCATCACCGCACCGCCGCGTCCGAGTTCGCCGCCGCGCTGCATCGCGGCGTTCGTGCCCTCGAAGGCTTCGACGGCGAGCACGGTGCCGCCTTTCACCACGACGGTCTGCCCGATGTCGAGCGCGCTGGTTTGTTTCGCGATGCGGAAGCCGAACTCGACATCCGCAGCCTCGCGCCGCGACAGCTTCGGGCCGGCGATGAGTCCGGCGGGCGCGACGTATTCATCCATGAAAATCGTGGCGGGCAGCAGCTCGACGCCGACGCCCGCCATCTCATCGGCGATCGCTCCGAAGATCGTCTCCGCATTGCGCTCGCGCAGTTTCGCGAGGAGGACGAGCGCCTTCATGTCGGGGCGCAGCGCGAAGAGATTGCCGGGGGCGATCTGGCCGGACATCACCGCGTGCGTTGCGCCGGATTTTTTGAGAAACGCGAGCAGCTTTCCGAGCTGGCCCACGCGCATCCACTCGATCTCATCGACTGCGGACACGAGCGCCGGGTCGGTTTCATTTTGGAATGCCGCCGCCACCAGTCGTCCCACGCCCGCCGCCCGTGCGGCCCGTGCCATCAGTAGCGGATACGCGCCGCTGCCGGCGATGATGGCGAGGGTGGACGGAGTGGACATTGGGAAGCGCGGGAAGCTACCGAGCCGCGCGCGCCGGTGTCGAGTTTGCGCGCACGGCTTCGCCGCGTGTCAGTTCCGCGCCAACTCGCGCTTGCGCTTGAGAAAGGGATCGCTCGTCACGATGCCGCTCACGAGCGCGCCGAAGCGGTTTTCCGACTTCGGCATTTCCGCCGCGATGGCATTCACGGCGCACTTGTCGAAGTACTCCAGCCCGCGGCCCAGCGCGTAGGTCATCATCTTTTCCGCCAGGCAGCGGACGAATTTTTTGTTCTCCTTGAGCACGCCCTTCAACTCCCGTGCGCCGCTGAATTTTTTCCCGTCCTCGCCGCGCAGCTTGCCGGATGGGTCGATGGGGAATTTTCCGTCCTTCTCGCGCCACGCTCCGGTCGCGTCGAAATTTTCGAGCGCGAATCCGAGCGGGTCCATCTGCGCATGGCAGTTCGCGCATTCCGGCGCGCTGCGGTGCTGTTCGAGCCGCTGGCGGAGCGAGGCGGATTGATTCGTCTTCGCCTGCTCCGGCAGGGGCGGCACATCCGGCGGCGGCGGCGGCGGCGGCGTGCCGAGTATTTGTTCGAGAATCCATTTGCCGCGGATGACCGGCGAAGTGCGCGTCGGCGTCGAGGTCGCGAGCAGTACGCTGGCCTGGGTCAGCACGCCGCCGCGCGCCGAGCCGGGCGGGAGCGTCACGCGCTGGAACTCGTCGCCCTTCACTCCGTCGATGCCGTAAAAGCGCGCGAGCTTTTCATTCAGGAAGGTGAAATCGGCGTCGAGCAGTTCCGTCACCGGACGGTTTTCCTGCATGATCGCGGCGAAAAATCGCTGCGTCTCCTGCTCCATCGCGGGCTTCAAGGAATCGTCCCAGCGCGGGAACGTGTCCGGGTCGATCGCCACGTCGTACATGTTGCGAATCTGGAGCCACTGGCCCGCGAAATTTTCCACGAACGCCTGAGCCCGCCAATCCTGCAACATGCGCGCGGCCTGCTTTTCGACGTTGCCGTTTTTGCGAAGCTCGCCGCTTTGCGCGAGCGCGAGCAGTTCGTCGTCCGGCATCGAACTCCACAAAAAATACGAGAGCCGCGACGCCACTTCATAGTCCGTCAGATCGCGCACCTCGCCGGGTTTCATCGACTCGGGATCGAGTTCCCAGCGG
>JAYVRQ010000623.1:0-3611 GCA_043776145.1 Chthoniobacteraceae bacterium | reverse complement strand
CCGGCCAGCACGTCCGAAGTCACGCCCTCGTTTCGCTTGAGGGCGAGGACGGAAAGGATGTGAACCGCGAAGGCGAATCGGCAATTGGCAGCCATTGGACCGTGATCTGTAATCTCCACGGTTACATTTGTCAACCGCCGCCGCGCCCGTCGCGCGGCGCGGAATGTTCGTGGCGCAGGTAAAGCCAGACGAGCCCACCGCCGAGCGCGAGCACCGCGACGGGGACGAGACCAATTTGCAATTCGCTCCCGACCCACGGCAGCAACTCCGCGTCGCGCTTGGTGAATTTCGCAAAGCCCATTTTCACAAAAACCACGCCCGCGTGCAGCCCGATGCCCAGCCACAGCGAGCGCGTGCGCAGCGTCGCGTAGCCGAGCACCCAGCCGAGGACGAAGATCGTCGTGAAACTTGCGAGCACGGTCATCGGTTCCGCGAACTGATGGAAGACATGCGGCAGCAGCGTGAACCCGCTCATCCATCTGACCTGTGTGATCGTGATGCCGTCGTCCGGTTTCAAAAAATGAACGATGGAAAAAATCGCAGTCACCCAAACCAGCGCGACGAAGGGGCGAAGCGTGCGCCGGAAAAGCCCGAAAATTGCGCCGCGAAAAAGACACTCCTCAATCACCGCGACCACGATCGCGGACATCGCCACGGACGGGAGTTTTCCCCACGGCAACGCGGGCTTCCAATGATAGAAGCCGCACGGGATATAGAGCAGCGCCATTCCCGCGACCAGCCCCGCGCCAATTGCAAACCCCGCGAGCCAGTGCCGTCCCCACCGCGCATCCGGCTCGATCCCGAGGTCGCGCCAGCCGCCGATTTTCAGCGAGCGCACCACCGGCCAGAGCAGCACCAGCGCGGCGAGGAGCACGGCGCGATTGAAATACCGCTGAAACGAAACCCCGCTCAAAAACGTCAGCACCCCGCGCGAAGCCAGCGCATTTCCCGCCCAAAAAAGCGGCGGCGCCAGCAGCGCGCCGAGCAGCACGACACCCGCGAAGTAAGCGAAAATCTTTGCGACCTCTTTCAAAGGACCGGTATTCTCGGCAAAACCAATTTTCGCTCCACACAATTCATGAATCGCAACACCCACGTTTGGAAAACCACGACCGAAGACGGCGAGAAGCGCGAGGTGCGTGCGGAGAAATTTGGGAAGCGGTGGCGCGTGCAGGCGAAGACGAAGAGCGAGGAACGGTGGACTTATTACGACGATCCACTGCTCGAAGATCTGATCGCGCTGCACGACATCCTCTGGCGGAAATATCAGCGGAAGCATTTGTCGTGGGAGGATTTCGAGGCGGTCGGGAAGCTGATCCGCGATCGCGGGGCGGAAGTGCCGGTGTATGAATGACGCGCGGCTGCTGGACAAGGCGCACGGGTGGCATCCCTTCACGCAGATGCGCGACTGGTGCACGCCGGAGCATGAGCCGCTGGTGCTCGTCTCGGGGGAAGGCGCGCTGCTGCGGGACAGCGAGGGGCGCGAGTATATCGACGGGAATTCCTCGATCTGGACGAATCTGCACGGGCACCGGCATCCGAAGATCGACGCGGCGATTCGCGCGCAGTTGGATCGCGTGGCGCACACTTCGTTTCTAGGCTTTACGCATCCGCCCGCGGCGCGGCTCGCGGCGGAACTCGTCGCGCTCTTTCCGCCGGACACGCTGACGCGCGCGTTTTTTTCCGACGACGGATCGACGGCGATCGAGGTGGCAGTGAAGATGACGCTGCAATTCTGGCGGCAGCGCGGGGAGCCGCAGCGGCGCGTGTTCGTGGCGTTTCGCGAGGGGTATCACGGGGACACGCTGGGCGCGGCGAGCCTCGGGGGGATCGGTGCGTTCAAGGGCGACTTCGGTTCGCGCGGGCTGCTCGTGGAGCACGTTTCGTCGATGCAGGGTTTTGGAAATGTGAAGCCGGAGGAAGTGGCGGGCGTGGTAATCGAGCCGATGATTCAAGGCGCGGCGGGGATGCGCGTGTGGCCGCGCGGGCTGCTGTCGTATGTGCGTGTGTGGTGCGACGCGCACGGGCCGCTGCTGATTCTCGACGAGGTGATGACGGGCTTCGGTCGCACGGGAAAAATGTTCGCGTGCGAACATGAAGGCGTCGTGCCGGATTTCATCGCGCTCGCGAAAGGGCTCACGGGCGGCTATCTGCCGCTCGCGGCGACGCTCACGACGGAGCGCGTGTTCGAGGCATTCCTCGGATCGTTCGCGGAGCAGAAGACGTTTTACTACGGCCACAGCTACACCGCCAACCCGCTCGGCTGCGCCGCCGCCCTGGCGAATCTCGCCATCTTTCGCGAAGAGCGAACGCTCGACATCATCGTGGAAAAATCCGCGCGCCTCGCGGAACTGCTCACCTCGCTCACCTCGCTGAAACACGTCGCCGAAATCCGGCAGTGCGGCCTCATCGCGGGCATTGAGTTGAAACGCGACCGCCTCGAACCATTTCCCGCCGAAGATTTGATCGGCGCGAAAGTCTGCGTCGCTGCGCGCAAGCACGGTCTGCTCACGCGCCCCATCCGCGACACGATCGTGCTCATGCCGCCGTACTGCATCACCGACGCGCAGCTTGAAAAAGCCGTGGCCGCGATTTCCGCGGCGGTCGTGGAAGTGTGCGGCGGGGAGTGATCGCGCGCAACCCAAGGCCGACGCATCAAAAATCATCCGTTTTTGATTGGCCTGCGTTGGCTTGAACGATTGGCCGCGCAGCGGTGCATCGTAAAGCCTGTCATTCTGAGCGAAGCGAAGAACCTCTGACTATTTTCTTCTTCAAGAGCGCGCGAGAACAAGAAAATGGTCAGAGATGTTTCGCTTCGCTCAACATGACAGGCTTTTGGGATGCTAGGCTTTCCGTGACCATCCCGAAGTTTGATGCGTCAGCCCTAGCGCGCAGTTGAAGCGACCTTGACGCTGCCGGACGCGCCCTCTACCGTGCGCGCTCCCATGCGAAAAGTTGCCCTCATTTCCACGCTCACGCTGCTTGCCGGAATCGTCGCGCCGCGCAACTGCCCGGCGGCGGTGATCTATCGGTCCACCGAGGGCTGGAGCGTCGAGGGCGATCAGAGCAGCAAGGTCGAGAGCAGCGCGGCGGAGCAGATGAGGAAGGCGGAGGACTTCGAGAAGGCGGGCAATGACAAGGCGGCGCTGAAATCCTACACGGTGCTCACGAAGCAGTTCGGCCTCTCGGCGCTCGCGCCCAAGGCGCAGCGGAAAGTCGGCGTGCTGCTGGAAAAAAATGGCGAGGTGGACAAGGCGTTCACAGCATACAGCGCGTATCTGGAAAAATATCCGCGCGGGGAGGATTTCGATTCGGTGGTGGATGCGATGTTCAAGATCGGGAAGATGTTTCTCGACGGACAGAAGTCGAAGAAGCTGCTGGGGATTTCGGTGGGCGGATCGGTGGAGCGGTCGCAGCAGATGTTCGCGGAGATTGTGAAACGCGCGCCTTACAGCAAGTGGGCGGCGGTTTCGCAATTCAACATCGGCCAGGCGAATGAGCGGCAGGGCAAGTATCCCGAGGCGATTGCGGCGTATCAGCAGGTGGTGTCGAAGTATCCGGGCGATGCCATCGCGGACGATGCGCAATATCAGATCGGCTACGTGCTGCTC
>JAYVRQ010000622.1:0-3614 GCA_043776145.1 Chthoniobacteraceae bacterium | reverse complement strand
CTGCCGCCCCGCGATTCCATTCGGATGGATCGGCTGAAACCACAGCATGTTTCCGCCGAGGTCTTTCACGTATTGCAAATTGAACCGCGGCCCGCCTGCGACACCGCCCGCGAGATCGGCAAACGTCCCGCGCTGCGCTGCGAGCGTTCCTGTCGCGTTGATCGTGAGCGGGTTCACCTCGTAGAGTTGGATGTCGCGCGCCGCCTTCGGCGAAACGACGAGCGCGTGCGCGCGGAAACACAGGTCGCCAAACGGGTCGGTGAAATACCGATACGTCCCCGCCGCATCCCCATTCAGCCGGTAACGCGCGGTGAGCCGGTACGCGCCGGTCTTCTGCGCCTGGAGCGTGATTTGGTATCCGCCCGCGACGAGCGACATCGCGTAAGCCTTGTAATAATTCGCGTCATTCCCCGCCGGGATCGCGTTCCCCGGCGGAGGCTTGATCCCATCCTCAATCCCATCCCCATTCGCATCGAGTTGCGCGCGGTCGCGGCGATTCAGATTCGTGAAAACTTCCGCGCTCTCGACGCCCGTCGTCTGCGGATCGAAGAACACCGTGACCGGAATGGAATCCCCCGCGACTTCATCCACATACAAATGCGTCGTCGTGTAAGTGGCATCGACTTCACTCGCCGCACGCACTGCGGAGTTCGCGCTGATTTTCAAAGTCGCCCCGCGAGCAGGAAATGCGGCAACGAGCAGGGCAGCGAGGAGCGGGAGAAAGTGTCGGGGCGTTTCCATGCCGCGAACGATACTCGACTCGCAAAAGCTGCCAGCGTTTATTCGGGTCTAGCTCACGAACTCGCGCGGGTCCGTGATCTTCCCGGTGAGCGCGCTCGCGGCCACCGTGTAAGGGCTCGCGAGGAAGACCTGCGATTCCTTGTTTCCCATGCGTCCGGGGAAATTGCGGTTCGTCGCGGAGATGCACTTCATCGGCGTATTCAGCCGCCCAAACGTATCCACCGGGCCGCCGAGACACGCGGCGCACGAGGCGTTTTCCGTCATGCGCACCCCGGCGCTTTCGAGAATGCTCCACACGCTCGCATCACCCCACATCGTGTCCTTGAGTTCCTGCACGACCTTCGTTGTCGCGGGCACGCCGAACGTGTCGATCTTCACCGTCTTCCCGCGCACGACTTTCGCGAAGGCGAGGAAATCGCTCGTCTTCCCGCCGGTGCAGGAGCCGATGTAGGCGCGGTCGAGCGTCACGTTCATTTCCTTCGCGAGCTTGCGCTGGCCGGGATCGGGATGGCACGCGACGGTCGGTTCGAGCTTCGAGAGATCGAAGGTTTTGTCGTAAATGAAACTCTGATCGGCATCCAATTCGACCGGCTCGAAGGTGCTCTTCGTGCCGTTTTCCGCCACGCGCTCGCGCACATACGCGCCGGTTTTTTCATCGTAGGGAAAGATCGCGTTTTTCCCGCCGGCCTCGATTGCCATGTTCGCGATCGTCATGCGGTCGTCCATGTCCATCGCATTCACGCCCGGCCCTTCCCACTGCATCGCGCGATACGTCGCACCGTCGAAGCCGATGTCGCCGATGACATGCAGGATGATGTCCTTCGCCATCACACCCGGCTGCATCTCGCCTTCGAGGAAAAAGCGCATCGTCTCCGGCACCTTGATCAGCAGCTTTCCCGTGCCGAGGATGAACCCCGCGTCCGTATTGCCGATGCCCGTCGCGAATTCATTGAACGCACCCGCCATACAGGTGTGCGAATCCGTGCCAAAGAGCACCTCGCCTGGCCGCGTGTGCCCCTTCCACGGCAGCGTCGTGTGACACACGCCCGTGTAGTTTTTCCCGTACTGCTTCTTCAGTTGCCCGCGGTCCGCGTCGAATTTCCAGTGCCCATTCTCATCGTCGATCACGTCATAGAAATACGGCAGCCCCTGCTCGCGCGAGAAGTCGCGCAGAATGTCCACATTGCGATTCGACATCGAGTCCGCCGTGAAAATGTAGTGGTCGGGGATGATCACCAGCTTCTGCGGGTCCCAGACCTTCGCGTCCTGGCCAAATTCGCGCTTAAAAACGCCAATCGTACCCGGCCCGCAAACATCGTGCGTCATCAGGATATCGGTATTCACCCACACATTATCCCCCGCCGCGACACGGGCTTTGCCACTGGCGCGAGCGAGGATTTTTTCGGTCAAAGTCATAAGGGCGCCGACTATCGGTCGCGGCAGCGAGGGAGGCAAACGGAATGTCGCCGACACCGGCGAGCGCCGCGGAGGGGCGGAGCGGAAAACGGAGAACGCTAAACTTCAACGGTCGGGCAACGCGTACTGCTGCTCGACGATGATCAGCGACTACCTGATCTCGCGCTTTTTTTAAGGTCAAAGTCCGTGACCAATGAGGCCGGGGGGGCAAGGAGATATTGACCGGGCTTTTGAAACTCACCGCCTGGCTGAATAGGCGCACCGAAGTCCGGATCATCGCCCAGCTTGCTCCTTAGCTGTGAAGTTCCAACAGGTTGTTCATGCGGCGAGGACTTGGAAAGGTGGGGTTGTGAAAGCAACACCAGCCCAAGCACCCCCACCGCATGAACACCCACAGGAAGGCCAAACTCACCCCATTGAGTCGAGCCGAGATGATCAAACGCATCGTCGATCTGCATCAACCCTTCGCCCTGGTCGCGGCGGGCTTCGGCATCTCGGTCCGCTGTGCCTACAAGTTGCTGGCTCGCTTCCGCGCCGCCGGCCTCGCGGGGCTCCATGATCGCAGCTCGCGCCCCCACTGTTCCTCCCGAACCATCCACCCTTTCCGGGTCGCCCGGATCCTGGCTTTGCGCGGCCGCAAGCTGCCTGGCTTCCAGATCGCGCGCGCGGGCAACTTCTACTTTGGCAAAGCCACGCCGCGGGTTCTCGACATCACCACTCCGCATCAGGGCGTGTGATATATCTCACCGTGCCCGTGCTTGCCGAACCCTGGCCTCCCACCTCGTCACCATTTTATGAAAGCCGCCCTCATCCTCTTCGCCGCCCTCACCTTCACCGCCGCTGCGCAGACGCCCAAAGGCCCACGGCCACCCCGCCAGCCGCTGCCCGACCCTGTCGAGACGCGGCCCGTCACCATCTTCAGCGACGGCACCCGCATGGCGGGCGACCTCTACCTGCCCAAGGGGCTCACGGCCGATGACCGGCTCCCCGCCATCGTCCTCTGCGCCGGCACCGGCGGCACGAAAGGCGGCACCCAGGCGCGGCTGGCACCTCTCTTTGCGGAGAAAGGCTACGTCGTGCTCGCCTTTGACTATCGCGGCTGGGGAATGAGCGAGAGCCGGCTCATGGCGGTGGAGCAGCAGCCGAAGCCCGACGAGAAGAACGAGATGACCCCCAAGGTCAAAGCCCTGCGCTGGCAGATGAACTACACGGACCAGACCGAGGACATCCGCGCCGCGATCAGCTTCGTCGCGGGAGAACCAGCCGTGGACCAGGAGCGCATCGGGCTCTGGGGCAGCAGCTATGGCGGCGGACTCGTGACCTGGGTGGCCGGGAACGACTCGCGGGTGAAGTGCGTGGCCGCGCAAGTGCCCGGCATGGGCGGCGCGCGCGGCCCCGCCGCTCTCAAGAACGTCTATAGTCTGGCGACCAGGCAGGCGCGTGGCGAAATCGAGCCC
>JAYVRQ010000621.1:0-3617 GCA_043776145.1 Chthoniobacteraceae bacterium | reverse complement strand
ACTTCCGGGCTGCCCAACTTTAATACGGTTCCGGGCATGCTTGGATGTTACCACGGTTTTTACGCAATGTCGCTTTGTTTCGCGAAGTTGGTATCAGTTCACGATCCCGTCGAAGCTCGCGTATGGCGAGCGCGGCACTCCCGGCGGACCCATCCCGGCAAATGCCACGCTCATCTTTGAGGTCGAACTGATCTCGGTAAAATAGCGCGCTGCGTCTGTCTGCAGGCGCAACTTTCGTTCGCGCGACATCCGCTCACACTGGCAGCGGGATGCTTTGCGCGAAGTGGAAAAAGTTATCCGGATCGTATTGCTGCTTCACCGTCTGCAAGCGCGGCAAGTTGCCCTTGTAATACGCGGGCGCGTAATCGTGCAGGTCCGAGTCAATGTAGTTCACGTAGGAAAAGCCGGGCACGTGCGGGCGCATCGCGGCGTACAGTGCGCGGACGGCGGCGACCTTCGTATTCGTCGAGGCACTCGATGACCACTCGGCGTAATACTGGAGGCAGAAGCGCGTGTCGCCTCGGTGCGGAAACGCCGTGTCGGCCTCCGGCACCCGATTGATCGCACCGCCATACGCCTCGAAGATCGCCGCGACGGGCGATGCGGAATTTTTCAGCGCGCTGATGAAAGTGGCGACCGCTTCATTCGTCCACGCGCCGAGCGAGTAGTCGGACTTGCCCTTGAAAAAGACGCGATCCGGATCGCCGTTGCCGGCAAAGTAGCGCGCGGCCTCGACGTAGCTGAACTGCCTCGTCGTGAACGTCGGATTTCCCAGCGAAAGCAATGGCGCAAGCTGCGTCCTGAGATCGCTCACCGTCGGCGTCTGTCCCGCGGTCTGCGGCAGGAAAAGCCCGGTGCAGCGGATGCCGCTGATCGCACCGTTGCCACCGGTCATCACGAGGACAAAGCCGAGTTCATCCGAGGCGGTCTGCGCAAAGGCCTGCCACCTTTTCAGCGCGTTGGTCGGGTAGTTGTTCGGCCACACGATGCGGAATGCGATGACGCGATTCACCGGATGGATTTTGAAAGTGAACTCGGTCACGATGCCGAAGTTCCCGCCGCCGCCCCCGCGCAACGCCCAGAAAAGATCGGGGTTATCCGTCGCGCTCGCAGTCAGCTCGTTGCCATTCGCATCCACCATGTGCGCGGCGATCAGGTTGTCGCACGTCAGCCCGAATTTCCGCGACGCTAGCCCGTGCCCTCCGCCGAGCGTGAGCCCCGCGATGCCGACCGGTTTGCACGTCCCCGCAGGCAGCGCGAATCCCTGCGCAAACAGCGTCTCGGCGACATTCCCGAGCAGGCAGCCAGCGCCGATGCGCGCGGTCTGATTCGTGGCGTCAATCGTGATCGAGTCCATTTTCCGCACATCAATCATGAGGCCCGGGCACGACGAATATCCCTCGTAGGAATGCCCGCCGCCGTGGCCACACAGCGCGAACTGATTTTGCCGCGCCCATTGCACCGCGAGGCGCACGCCATGCGCCGTGCGGCATTGCGCGATGACTTGCGGCTGGACGGAAGTACGAAGATTGAACGGCAGCGCCGCATTGAATCCCGCATCCGCAGGACGCAGCACTTTGCCATCGGCCACCGGGATGACGAGGCTGGCGATCGGATCCACCGCAGCCGCGGTCGCCCGCTGCGGTTCACTTTGCAGGCTCGGAAGAATCGGGGCTCGGAACGAGGAGTCGGAGAGGATGGCCATGGCGGGAGTTTGGTTCGCAGGCTGCACTCCTGCGCCCGAGAGATAGTTTCGCGGGGAAAAAATTGGAAGGCGAAATGGCGTCCGCTCAAAGCTGGAGCCGTGTCATGCGTGAAGTGACGGTAAGAGCAAAAGTGCAAGGCTAGGGAAAGCGTCGCTGCGCAAATCGGCGCGAGACTTTCCTCACTGCCATCACTTCACGGATGACACGGCACGAGGCCCGAGGGATTCCTGTCTCGTTCCCGCGACACCGCTGCCGCACACAAAGCCCTGCGTTTTCGCCGAGAATTCATCGTCGTTTCACACGAGGCGCATCAGGGATTCACGGGGCTGCGCGAGGATTTGCGCGTATGAAACTCACCGCCTGTCTCCTCGCACTCCTCAGCACCGCATTCGCGGAAACGCCCATCGAACCGCAGCCGCAGCCCGAACTCGGGCACGCCACCGTGACCCTCCCGTATGCGGAATTGCGCGCGCTGTGGGAGGCTGGACACCGCACGCCCGAGCCGCCACCACCGGACACCGCGCCGGTCCCATTCGTCGTGCATCGTGCGGATGTCCGGATCGCGCTCGGCGATGCGGCGAGCAAGGTTGACGCGGAATTTGAGGTCGAAGCACTCGACAAAAAGTGGCAGCGCATCCCGCTGCTCGGCGGTGATGTCCGGCTCGAAAAGGCGGAAGCGGGCGAGCGTTCGATCGTCTGGAATGACGGCTACGCATTGCTCACAAACGCGCCCGGCAAGACACCCGTCTCGATGCATCTCGCGACGCGCGGGCTGCGGCAATTCACGCTGCCGCTGAAGCTCACGCTCGGCACCGCATCGGCGAAACGGCTGAGCGTTTCCGGCATTCCCGCCGGTCTGGAAGCACGCGTGAATGGACAGGCTGGCGCGTTTGCCGATGGCGCCGCAGTCTTCCTGCTGCCTGGCGATGCGGGCGAGATCAGCCTCGAAGTCGCCGCGCCAAAAATCGAGGAAGTGCCGAAGCCGCCGCCGCCGATCACGCCGAGCCACTGGCTCACGCAATCGCAGGTGCTGGTGCTGTTCAAGGAAGGCCGGCTGCATTTCGGAGCACATGTCTTCGCCCGCTCCGACGACGGCTCGGGCCTCGACCTCACGCTCGCGCTGCCGGCCAATGCCAGTGCGATCAAAGTATCATCCGACGACATCGCCGACTGGTCGCAGGCGCGCGCTGATGACGGCCGCCGCGCGATCCACATCCGCTGGAAAACGCGGGACATTCTCGATCGCGAAATGACCATCGCGTACGCCGTGCCGCAATCGCCGCTCGCCGAGCAATGGACGCTGACCGCGCCGATCGCACCCGATGACAAGGCGCCGCGCCAACTTTTCGCCATCGTGACGAAGGACGGACTCGAACTGAAGGGCGACGGACTGCGCGCCGCCGTGGAGTCGCGACGCCTGCCGGAATGGATGCGCGTCGCGATTGACGATGCGACCTTCGTGACTGCGGAAGCCACGGCGCCGCTGGTTCTCCAGACGCACTGGCTCCCGACCATCGCGACCGCCGAGGCGATCGTGAGCGAAGCAAAGGCGACGCTGCGGCTCGTCGCGGACGGCGCGACGCAGACGGCGATCGCATACACCATCCGGCATCAGGCCCCGCTCGCGTGGCGGCTGGAATTGCCCACGGATGTCGAGCTGCTTTCATGCACCGTGGGCGGCGCGGCGGCGCAGCCGATTCAACGCGACAAGGGAGTCATCGAGCTTGCCATCCCCGCGCCGGAAAAAGGCGTGACGACCGTTTCGCTCGTCTATGCGGCGAAGCTGAAAGCACTCGATCCGGTCTCCGGCAACGCGGCGCTGGAACTGCCGCGCACGCCGCTTTTCATCGAGCATCTCGACTGGTCCATCGCCATTCCCGGCGCGTTCGAGATCACGGCGATTGACGGCAA
>JAYVRQ010000620.1:0-3617 GCA_043776145.1 Chthoniobacteraceae bacterium | reverse complement strand
CGGGGAGGATCACGGGGATGCCGCGATTTTTCACCATCGAGAGTGACACCATCACGAAGGTCGCAAGCAGGAAGAACATGATGTCAATCAGCGGCACGATCTCGATGCGCGCGTGCTTGCGTGGGCGGATGCTGGGGATGGTCATAGGCAGCGCGGAACGCGATGATCGTTCTGAGTTCCGAGTTCCGAGTTCCGAGTTCCGAGTTTAGCCCCGTGCAGCGGCTCTCGGAGTTCACGACGCTGGTTCCGAGTTTCACCGGGCCTGCGGCGGGCTGAACTTGGAACTTGGAACTTGGAACTTGGAACTTGGAAGTGTGGCTGGCAGCTCATTTTTTCAAATGAATCTCCACGTGACTCGCAGCGTCTTGGATTTCCAGCCGTGCTTCTTCGAGGCGTGCGTTCAGGTAGTTGAAAGGCAGCAGTGCGGTGATGGCGATGCCGAGGCCGAATG
This sequence comes from Chthoniobacteraceae bacterium, assembly GCA_043776145.1. GTDB lineage: Bacteria > Verrucomicrobiota > Verrucomicrobiia > Chthoniobacterales > Chthoniobacteraceae > JANLQB01. The sequence continues at coordinate 3,166 of JAYVRQ010000620.1, read as the reverse complement.
CTGTGGCGATGAGCGCCTCCGCGATGCCGCCCGTGATTGCCGAGGGCGCGCCGAGTTCCGCGCCGCCGAGCATTCCGAAGCTGCGGATCATTCCCGTCACCGTGCCGAGGAGTCCGAGCAGGGGAGCGAGCGTGATCGTCGTGTCGAGGATCGTAAGGCCGCGATTGAAGCGTTTCAGCTCCCAATTCGCCGCGCGCAGCATCGCTTCGCTGAATGATCGCTCGCGGTGCGTGAGCGCATACGCCAGCGCGCGTGCCACGAAGTCCCGCGAGCTGATGCCTAGGTTTGCCGCTGAATCAACGTCGCCGCGCTCCACCTGAGTGAGCATTTCATCCACGTCCGCAGCGGAGCGCCGGGATTTTTCGCGTGCGATGAAAATGAGCCGCTCCAGCACGACCGTGAGTGCGACGATGGACAGGACGAGCAGCGGCCACATGATCGGGCCACCTTTATGGAAAAATTCGAGCATCGGGATATCGTTTGGTTGTTGAGAGCTTCTGGATTTGCAGTCTGTGCAAGCTTCTTTCAGCAGGCTGCTTCAAAGCTAGCCTGCCGAGGTACCGGCGGGAACCCGGAGTTCACCGAACATCACTAAGGCGATGCTCCGAATCCCCGCGCGGCGAATTGGCAGAACGGTGTGGTGATTTAGAACGTGAGCTTCATCCCGCACACGACACCGCGGCCGCCGAGCGGCGCGATGTCCTTGAGGAATGAAGTGTGTTCGCGCGCCTCTTCGTTCGTGAGATTCACGCCCTTGATGTAGAGCGTGGTCTCGGTGCGGCCGATGGGCAGGCGGTAGCTCACGCTGGCATTCAGCAGCACGTAGCTGTCGGTCGGCGTCTCAAAGTCCGCCGTGCGATTTTGCCGTGCGGAGTACTGTGCCTCGAAGCCTGCGCTGAGGCGATCATGGGTGTAGCGCAGCCCGGCGCTCGCGTGGAATGGCGAGATGCGGGGCAGCGGTCTGCCGGTATTCAGGTCGGTGGCGCGGACGTAGTCGGCCTTGAGTTCGAGGTCGAGCGCGTGCCGGGGCTTTGGCGCAGGCGCGAGGGATTTTCCATCCTTCCCTGCGAGCACAGGCTCCATCGCCGGGTCGAGCAGGTGAATGGTCACCTCCGCTTCGCCGCCGATGAATTCGGCATCGGTCGCACGATAGGCGTACTCCGGCAATGCCTCGCCATTGAGGTTGCGTGCCGCACCGGTGGCGAACTGGCCGACGTAATCCGAGTAGTGATTGTAGAAAAAGCTGAGCGCGCCGGTGACGCGGCCCGTCTTTTTCCGCAGGGAAAGATCGAGGCTCAGACATTTCTCGGGGTGCAGCGTGTCGTCGCCGATTTCAAATGCGCCTGTCGCGACGTGCGGCCCGTTTGCATACAGCTCCTGATACGTGGGGGCACGCTGCGAAAATGCGCCGTTCAGCGCGATCGCGTAGCCTTCCACCGGAGTGTAGATGGCACCGATGGATGCACTCACGTTGTCGAATGTGCGGCTGCGCGCGGGGCCAAATGCGGCGTCTTCCTCCGCATCGGCGGTGATGTGATCGTAGCGCAATCCGAATTGCAGGCGCACGGGATCGAGCGCGATCTCCTCGAAGAGAAACACCGAGTTCGTCAGCGTCGTGACGCGCGGCAGAAATGCCTCCTCGCCGAGCGCGGAGAAATCGCTGCGCTCGGTCTGGAATCCAAATGTGCCCTCGAACGGCCCGAGCTTTTCATGCGCGACCTCGATGCGTCCGTCGTAGCCGCGGTTTTTGAATGTCGTGCCAGGCAGCACGCCTTCAAACTCCGTGTGTTCGTAGTCCGAGACGGCGAGGCTGTATTTGATCGTCTTGATTTTCGCAAACGGGTTGTTGAATGCGCCGCGAAAATCCCAGCGGCGTTGCTCCATGTCGATGGTGACATTGGGTTCGGCGACGGTGCCGTAGTTCGAGTGAAAACCCGAGTAGGCGATACCGAAGTAGCCGCTGTCCCAGATGTAGGACGCGCCGCCCGAGAGTCCCTCGGTCCTCATGTTGCTGTTTGGCAGCACACCCTGCGCCTCCGTTTCGCCAGCGGCGAGCGGCTCTGCGAGTCGCCGCTGCTCCGAGCGTGCAAAGCTGGGGATGTGCAGATCGTCCGTGGCGCGCTTGTAGCCTTCGAGGTGCCATGCGAATCCACGGATGCCGCCTTCGAGCGTGAATGAGCCCGCGCGTTCGGTATTCACCGAGCCGTAGTGAGTCGCGAGACTACCGCGCAAGGGGAGCACGATGCGCTGCTCGGGAATGCGGCCATCGATCGTATTCACGACACCGCCGATGGCGCTCGGGCCGTAGAGCAGAGTCGCCGGGCCGCGCACGACTTCGATGCTTTCGACCGACACGGGATCGAAACTCACCGCGTGATCCACGCTCGTTGCGGATGCGTCGATCGTGTTGCTTCCATTTTGCAGGATGCGGATGCGGTCGCCGTCCTGCCCGCGGATGATGGGCCGGCTCGCCGCCGGACCGAAGTAGGTCGAGCGCACGCCGGGCATTCGCGAGAGCGTCTCGCCGAGTGTGGGCTCCAGCGTGAGCAGGAGGCGGTCGCCTTTGAGGATGGATGCGGGCTGCGCCTGCTCGAAGAGCGTGCGGGCCAGCGGTGCGCTGACGACGGTTTCATCGAGCAGCGTCACGTCGGAAGCAGTAGGCTTCGCGGACGCTGCGGGTTTTGGACTTTGCGCGGGCGCTGGGGCGCACGCGAGGAGTGGGATTACGAACAGTGATTTGAATTTTGAATTAAGTTTTTTCATGGTTTTCCTGCGGTTGAAGTTTGGGTCATTGGCACGCGTCGCCGGAATGGCGGCACATGCACGGGATGGTCGCGGCGAGATACGCCGCAGCTACGGCGAGAAAACGCCGCAGCAGTCTTGAGGCACTAGGAGTCTAGGCCACCGCAGGAGGCGCGTGCTCCAGCACGCAGCCCGTCAGAAAAAGTGCGGCAATCCACTGCGGATCAAATTCCGCAACACTGAGAAACTGATGCGGCAGGATCGCCGCGACCGTGAACGGCTGCGCGGGTACACCGTCGCCCGTCCCGCCGGAGAGCATGTCCGTGACCGCGCAATGATGCTCACTTTGATCCGCATCGTGATGCGCGAGTTCATGCGTGTGCGGAGAGGCGGCCATCGCCAGCACCGCGAGGAAATGCGCGAG
>JAYVRQ010000619.1:0-12625 GCA_043776145.1 Chthoniobacteraceae bacterium | reverse complement strand
GCTTCCCCCGCACGCGGCTCGATGCCGAGATCATTCGCGACGCCGCACTCGTGGCGAGCGGACTCTTCACGGACAAGCTCGGCGGACCGAGCGTCTATCCGCCGCAGCCCGACGGCGTGACGGAAGCCGCCTACGGCAGCGGAAGCTGGACGGCGACCACTGGCCCGGATCGCTACCGTCGCAGCCTCTATACATTCAGCAAGCGCACCGCGCCCTTCGCGCTCTACAACACTTTCGACGGCCCGACCGGCGAGGCGTGCATCGCGCGGCGCGACGTGTCGAATACTCCGCTGCAGGCGCTCACGCTGCTCAACGACGTGGTGTTCGTGGAGGCCGCGCAAGCGTTCGGAAAACAGCTCGCCGAGCGAAAGACGGACGACACGGAGAAACTGGACGAGGCATTCCGCCGCATCATCTGCCGAAAGCCGGACGACGGGGAACGCACGACGTTACTGCGCTTTTTCCAGACACAACGCGAGAGACTCACGGATGCAAAGCCATCAGCCGACGCCGCAGCGTGGGCCGCACTCGTGCGCGCCCTTTTCAGCCTAGATGAAGTGGTGACGAAAGGCTGAGCAAACCAGTTCCGCACGATCGACTTTGCGCCCTCTCCGCCGGGTTTGAGTTTAGCTGGCAAAGGAGTCGGGTTGTCATTAACAGCAAACGGCATGTGTACACGTTCCTGCCTCGACTTTGTGGCGACCAATTTATCCGACGCCGAAATCACCGGACTCTCCGTGATCGAGGTTGGCGCGCTGGATGTGAACGGCTCCGCCCGCTCGCTAGTGAAGGCGCTCAACCCCGGAAGCTATCTCGGTGTGGACATGCAGGCCGGCCCCGGCGTGGACGAAATCTGTCCGGCTGAAAAGCTCATCGAAAAATTCGGCGAAAACCGGTTCGACGTTGTCCTGACCACGGAAATGCTCGAGCATGTTCTCGACTGGCGAACGGTGCTGCACAATCTCAAGGGAATCCTGAAACCCGGCGGCCTGCTCCTCGTCACCACCCGCTCCATCGGCTTCGGATACCACGCCTATCCGTACGACTTCTGGCGCTACCAGATCGAGGACATGAAGACGCTCTTCGATGATTTCCAAATCTTGAACCTCGTGGATGACCCGCTCTCACCCGGAGTTTTCGTCAAGGCACGGAAGCCTGCAAACTTCACCGAAAATGATCTCACGCAGGTGGCGATTTATTCGATGATCACCAGCCGTCGCAGCCTGAACGTGAACGAAAAGGAAATCTCCAGTTTCCATTTCCGCAGGCGGCTCACCCAGCCGTTCCGAAGCATCGAGAAGGGTGTGCGACGCATCCGCGACATGATTTTCCGCAAGTGAACCGCCGCCTTTCCCCACGCTGAATTTCTGCGGCTAGTCGCCAAACGAAATGCCGATCGCCCGGCAAGTCGCGACCATCTGGCAGTCGGGCTGCACCGTTTTCAGGCGGCGCACCGCGCTCGCGATGGGGACATTCAGTGCCTGATAGCCCTGGTAGCTCACCATCTGGCCGAATTTTCCCTCGGCGATGAGGTCCACTGCCTTCACGCCAAAGCTCGTGCCGAGGATGCGATCGAGCGTCGTGGGATCGCCGCCGCGCTGCAGATGCCCGAGCACGCATGTGCGGATTTCCTTCGTGAGCCGCGGACGATTCATGCGGCGATCGAGTTCGTGTGCGACGGTTTCGCCGATGCCGCCGAGACGGAACTCGCCCGGCTGGGTCGCGCGGTAATGTTCGCGTCCACCCGAAGGTCGCGCGCCTTCCGCGATGACGATGAGTGTGCTCGGATGCCCGGCTTTTTCCCGAGCACGCAGCGCCTCGACAAGCCGGTCGTAGCTGAAGGGAATCTCGGGAAGCAAAATCACATCCGCCCCTCCTGCGAGGCCGCCGTGCAGCGCGATCCATCCGGCGTGCCTGCCCATCGTCTCGATGATCATCACGCGCTTGTGCGCCCGAGCGGTCGTGTGCAGACGGTCGAGTGCATCCGTCACGCACGCCACGGCGCTGTCGAATCCGAACGATGACTCGGTCGCCTCAAGGTCGTTATCAATCGTCTTCGGCACACCGATGACATTGATGCCCGCCTCGAAAAGCTGCTGCGATGTGCTGAGCGAACCGTCGCCTCCGATCGTCACGAGCGCGCTGATGCGCAGCTTCGCGAGGGTCTCCTTCGTCCGCGCGATGATCGCCGGATCGAGCCGCCCTCGCCCGCCGGGGCCGGACTTGCGTACGAAATGTCCGCGGTTCGTCGTGCCGAGGATCGTGCCCCCGCGCTGCATGATGCCTTCCGTGTTTTGCAGCGTCAGCTCCATGTGCTCGTCATCCGCGAGCAATCCCTCGTAGCCATCGCGAAGGCCGATCACTTTCCAGTCCAGCCTCGCCGCCGTGCAGACGACACCGCGCAGCACGGCGTTCAGTCCCGGACAGTCTCCGCCGCTCGTGAGCACGCCGATGACTTTGCTCATCGCGATGCTCCCGCCTTGCGACCATTCATCGGTCGGCCCGCTGCGGCCCATTGATCGAGCAGCGACCATCCGCGCGCGAGCAGCGACTTTGCGACTGCAAAACGCGACTGCGCGCCGAGCACGACGACGGTGAGACGGCGCGGGACGATGATGTGCTCGTCGCCGACCTGCTTGCTGTCCGGCGGCTTCGCGGCGGAAATCACGACGCACGCCCCGGCGCGGCGCGTGGTGCCGGTCTTCACGCCATCAATGCCGTTCGTGCCAAGCAGCTCGTTCGTGTTTTTCAGCGCGTACGACCGCGACTCACCGCCCGCAGTCTTCCACGAGATTTTCCGCTCCTTCTGCGACGTGTAAAAAGCGAAGCCAGTCTGGCCCATCGCATAATTCGTGAGCAGCGCGACATCGCCTGCGGTGGAAACTGGCAGCTTTTTTTCGAGATCGTCGAGCCCGTGAGGATTCAGGAAACGCGTGTTTCGCATCCCGAGTTTTCGCGCAAGCGCATTCATCTGCGCGACGAAATACGTGACTGCATCGCGATCTGATTTTCCAGCGCCCAGCCGTTTACCAACATGCGCCGCGAGTGTCTCAGCGGCCTCGTTGTCACTCTGCAGGAGCGCCGCGTAAAGTGCGTCGCGCAGCGAGATACTGTCGCCGGGCTGAAGGCCGATGCTGTTCGGGCTGTTCAGCGCAGTCACCGTATCCGGCACCGTCGCAGCCTGGCTGATGTCCTCGCCATGCGCCTTCGCCCAGTCGAGCACCACCATCGCCGTCGCGATTTTCGTGATGCTGCCGATTTGCAGTTCGCGCTTCGCATTCGAGGAATCGAGCACGTAACCCGTCGTGGAATCCGCAATCACCCAAGCGGCTGCGGCGAGGCTCCCGCCTTCCTCGGATGTGCCGGAAGGATCCTGCGCGCGCAGGCGCGAAGAATTGACGAGGAACGAGGCGACCAGGCAAAGACCGAGAGTGATGAGCAGGCGTTTCATGGAAAAGTGGGCGCACTCTAACGAGCCGTCCACGCGAGGCAAGGGGCCAGCGTGAAACACAAGTCCAGCCAACGATCGGGCATCTGACGCCATCAGTCGGAATTCGGTAGTGGCTCAATTTGAGTGCTCAGTGCTCAGTGCTCAGTGTCCGTCATATCCGAGTCTGAGAACTGAGCACTGAGCACTGAGAACTGAGCACTGAGCACTCTCCAAAAAAGCGCCGCCTCAAGCAAACTGAGCCATTACCCGGAATTCCGAAAAGGTGCGGGGTGGACGCGGGCTCCCGCTTCGGCGAGATAGGAGCGTGTCTCCGACATCCACCGAACGAGCCCTGCGCGCGCATCTGCGTTCGCACAATCTTGCGGTACTCACGGCCTCCGGCGTGGCGGTCCTTTTTTCCGTGGTCGGCTGGGCGGTGCTCTATGGCCTCTCGTATTGGGTGACATTGATCGTCGTGACTCTGGCCTCGAACGGTGCCTCTCAGGTGCCTGCGATTTTCAACCCCATATTCTTCGGCACGATGGCCGTACTCATGTTGGCAGCGCGGCTGGACCAGTGGTGTTTCCCAGACGAGCGTGCGGTGGATGAACGACCGCCGATGGAGCATCTCGCGGATATCCTGTTCTTCGTACCGCGGTTCACAATGTCGTGCTGGCAAAATCTCGGCGCGCTCGCGTGGCTCGGCGACGACGAATTTCAGGACGCCGCGCGGCTGATGGATCGCTTGAAAGCCGATGGCCGCATCTCGCTGCAGGAATTGCCCGCGATGATTCCCGATGAGCGGGGCATCCATCGCCTCCTCGGTGCGCTGCTCGTGACAGCTATCGTTGATCAGCGCCGCGACGAAAGCCTGACATGGCTCTACGTCGGCGCGCTCGCGCCGGAGGAATTCCGCCGTAAAAAAACCGCGCTGCCTGCGCCGGAAGATCCGCTGGCGGGAATGCCTCAGGTGAAAATCCGCCGTCGCGTGCGGATGCTGCCGCAGGGTGACGACGCGACTCGTGGTAGGTGAATCGCGCGCAAATCACCGCTCACCGCTCACCGCTCACCGCTCACCGCTCACCGCTCACCGATCACCGATCACCGATCACCGATCACCGATCACCGATCACCGAGACACTGATCTCACGCTGATGCGCCGCGGCGCGGTGCTCGAATAAAAAGATGCCCTGCCATGTCCCAAGCGTCATGCGGCCCGCAGCGATGGGCACCGTCTCACTCGTGCGCGTGAGCACCATGCGCAGGTGCGACGGCATGTCATCCGGCCCCTCGGCGGTGTGGATAAAATAGTCGCTGTCCTCGGGCACGAGGCGCTCGAAGAACTCATGCAGATCCGTGCGCGCGGAGGGATCGGCATTTTCATAGATGATCAGCGACGCACTCGTGTGGCGGATGAAGACCGTGACAGCACCTGTCTTCACCCCGCTGTCGCGGACGATGCGAGCGACCTCATCAGTGATGTCGGTGGTTCCCTTGCCGCATGTGCGGACGGTGAAGGATGCGGTATGCGCCGTCATGGGATGCGGGGGCGCGCTGCGCGGCTCACTTGCGCGTCTTCACTTCCTTGAACTTCGCCTCGACCTCATCGGCTTGGCTCTTGAGCAGCGCGGCTGCCTTTTCCACGAAGGGCTTCAGATCAGGACTCTGCACAGCCTTGGCTCCCTTTTCCGCATCGGCGGCACCTTTTTTTGCCTCTTTCGCATAGAACTCGAAGAACGCGATCTCCCACTTCTTGTCGTCCTTGACCGCATTAAGCTTGGCCAATGCAGCGCTGTCGTTTTTGGAAAGCCCCTGTGGGATTTTTTTCCCTTCAACCCCGTGCGCCATGGCGACATCCACACTTGGAGTCCATAGTTCGGTGGATTCTTTGGAAATTTTGCCACCGAACGCGGCCAGATCCGGCGCGCTGTCCTTGTATTTGTGACGAAGGCGCAACGACATGTTCAGTTGAAACTGAATGCTCTCGGCGATTCCGAAGTAGATGTGCTGGTCGGCTGCGGAAAACGGCTTGGCCGCTGCGGGCTTCGCCGCCGGGGTGGTCACGGCCGGCGCGGCGGTCTGCGCGTTCGCGGAAGCGGCGAGGATGAGCGATGCGGTTCCGATGAGGATGAGTCGGGGCGTGTTCATTGAAGCATTGTTTTTGGATACAGCCGAAATGGAATGCAATGCTGCGTTTGCTTCAAGCGGGCAGTCCTCGACGATTTTCCAACCGCAAGCGGTCTTCGATTTTTCCAAAACTCGCCCTTGCCAAGGCCGGGGAGCTTCGCCACATTGCGCGCCCTTTTTCCAGCCGCTGCCATATCCGGCGGGAGACGGTCGGGCTGCCGCAAGGCGCACGGCCAAGAGGGAAAACAAAAACAAACATGGTTCCTCGTCGGACTGGTGGCAGCCGGTCTTAATTCATCCGAAGCCTCGGGTGGCGACGATACCGCAAGAAAAACAGACACATCATGGCAGATATCAATACCATCGTCGATCAGCTCAGCGGACTCACCGTCCTCGAAGTCGCTGACCTCGTGAAGCAGCTCGAAACCAAGTGGGGCGTGAGCGCCGCAGCACCCGTGGCCGCAGTCGCAGCCGCAGCCGGCGGAGCCGCCGGTGCGCCCGCAGCAGCCGCCGAAGAGAAGACCGCGTTCGACGTGGTCCTCAAGGAAGCTGGCCCGAACAAGATCAACGTCATCAAGGAAGTCCGCGCAGCGGTCCCCGGTCTCGGCCTCGCCGAAGCCAAAGCCCTCGTCGAAGGCGCTCCGAAGACCGTCAAGGAAGGCGCGACCAAGGCCGAAGCCGAAGAGATCAAGAAGAAGCTCGAGGCCGCAGGAGCCAAGGTCGAGATCAAGTAGTCTCTCCACATTGGGATACACCCGGTTTTCGAGCCGGAACGTTTCCTTTTCACAAACGCGCGAGGTGCGAACGCCCTCGCGCGTTTTGCTTTTTGAAAATGGCTCGGGGCGCTGCCAGCCGGGATGACGAGAGGCTACGGCTGCGATATTTTCACGCGCATGAATCGCCGCCCTCCGGGGCTCACCGCCACCTTGTCCCGCACACGCAGTAAGGTGCTGGTATTCACCTCGATCACGAGTCCGCTGCTCGACCATGAGCTTGAGTCACCCAGATTGCCGGTGGCCTGGACCTCATAGGTGACGTCCGTTGCGGCGGGATTTTTCGGGTATGTCAGACGCAGGTATCTCTGCGAACTGACCGTCTCCATATCCAAGCTGACTTGGGTCACTCCCTTCACCTTCGGGTCGGTGCCGGTCGCGTATTCGAGCAAGTTCGCCAGGCCATCGAAGTCACTGTCGCTCGTCGGGGCCGCATCCGGATCGGCGGGGCCGCCGGTGGCAGGCCAGTTCTGCGCCTGCCATACTTCAAAGGGCGAGGTATAACCGGTGAGAGTCACGTCCTTGAAACTCTGCGCACTTCCATCGTCCGCAGCGAGACGCAGCTTGTACGCGCCGTACTGGCCGAGCGTGAACGTCGTGTCCGTCAGCGTCGCATTGCCAAAGGCGACTGTGCCCGGTCCGCTCACCTTGCTCCAAACAGTGCTGAGAGTGACCGGTGCGGGAAAATTGTCATCCGTCACCGTGCCATCGAGCGCGATCGGCGAAACCGGATAGGCGACGACATTCGCAATGCTGACGATCGGTGCCTTGTTCAGCGGCACGATGCTGAGATTGCTGAATGTGCAGACGTTCAGCACCCCGGCGGAGCCGCCGGAATTATCCACGGCAAAACCCACGAGCACCGGAGCGCTCATGATGACCGTCTGCGGCTGCCCGATCTGCGTCCATGTGCCGGGATTCCCGGATACATCCGCAGCGTGAAATGCGGTGACGCGATTTCCCTGCCGGATCAAACGCATCCAGCGGACCGTGTTCGTAAAGCTGGGCACGCCGCCGCCACTGCCGCTCGCGAGCGAGCGCCAGATGTAGCCGTTGAACGCGCCCTGCGGAATGCGTCCGACGTGGATGTAGCCCGCGGTGCTGTCCATGCTTTCGCGGATCATGATTCCGGACTTGGCGCTCAATGCACTCGACGTCGCGCTCGCCAGCTTCGCAGTGACCATCACATCGCCGTAGTACTGCCAGCCGTAGAAGCCTCCGCTGCCATCCATGCTTCCGCTGCCGCCGATTGTGTAGGTGCCAGCGTTCACTGCAAAAGTGCTCGCAGTCGGTGTGCCAGTGCCGAAGTCCTCGGTCACCAGAGCGGGACCGCTCGGGGCCGGGGTGAGCGTTACGTTGTCGAACGTGGCGGTGCAAAGCAGGCCGGCAGTGCTGGTATTGCCGGTGGCAGTGAGGCCCATCCGCGCGATGTCGTTCGCCATCGTGATCGTCGTCGCGGTGCCGACCGGTGTCCACGTTCCCGGAACGCCGGAGTTGTCGGGTGCATACGATGCGGTGATCGCGCCCGTCGCGGAGACGCGGTCGAGTTTGACCCACACGGGCAAGGTGATGCCGCTTTGCGAAACGACCGTGTCACTCACGTTCACGGCGGTGCGTGTGCGGAATTGCAATGCACCGGCGCTGTAGCCGAGCACGGCGCGATTGCCGGAACGCGCGAGGCTGTCGCGAATGGTGACGCCTGCGAGCGGCGTCGCCGCTGTGCCGCTCAGTGCGGTGATGCGCGCGACGATGCTGCCATCGCCTGTCACCTGCCGGGACATGATGTGCGCGCCATCGGCGCTCGTCGCGCTGTAGCCTGCGCCCATGCCGGTGAGGACATAGCTGGTGCCGACCTTTGCGCTCTGGCCGCGCTGCTGAGTCGTCGGGCTCATGTCCTGCGCGATCCAGTCGGCGGGCGCGATGGCGCTGCCGACCACGACGGTCACCTGATCGCTCACAGTGAACTGGCCATCGGTGACGGTGATGCGCAGCACATACACGCCGTCCGCGCTGAAGGTCACCGCGCTCGTCGCGAGCGTGGGTGTCTCGAAGGTCGCCGTGCCCGGCCCACTCGCCTGAGTCCAATTCAGCGACAGCGGCTGCGGCGTGCCGTCATCGGCCACGCTCGCGCTCACGATGAGTCCATTGCCGCTCGCGATGAGCGCACCGCTCCCGGACGGGCTTGTGATGAACGCCGTGGGCGGGATGTCGTTGTCCTGAATGGTCACGGTGTCGTAGCCATTTCCACCCATGGTGTAGCTGCCGGAGCTAAGCTGCACGACCACGGTCTCGTCGCCTTCGACCAATGCGTCGTTGATGGGCGTGACGGTGATCGTCTTGCTCACCTCATTCGCGGCAAAGCTCAGCGGCGACACAAGTGCGGTGAAGTCGCTCCCGCTCGTCGCCGTGCCGGAGACCGTGAATGCGACGCTCAGTGCGCCGGTCGTGGGCGCGGTGCGGGTGACGGTGAACGTGCCGGGGTTGCCCGGCGTTTCCGAAGCCACCGGGTCAGTCGCGGTGATGGCGACGGTGCTTCGATCATCGTCAGCGATCATCACGGTGCCAGTGCTCGATGCGCCGACGACATAGGCGGCGGCGCTCGCGTTGATCGTCAGGATCACCGTCTCGCTTCCTTCGTTTATCGTGTCTTGGATCGGCACAATATTGATCACCGCCGAGGCAGCTCCGCCGGGGATCGTGAGCGTGAACGGCGTGCTGGCGCTGATGGATGCGTAGTCGGTGCCATTCGTCGCGGTGCCGCTGCGCGCGAGCGTGACGGCGAGATTGCCCGTCGTCGGCCCGGTGCGCGAAATCGTGAATTGCCCCGGATCGAGCCCGGCCTCGGAGGCGTTCGGATCATTTGCGACGATGGTGACGACCGGCAGATCGTCGTCCGTAATCGTGTGCGTGTTAGCGCTCAACGTGCCGAGTGCGGCGTTCACAGGATTGCTCAGGGTGATGATCACCGTCTCACCATCATCAACGATGCTGTCGTCCAAAATCGTGAGCGGGATCGTCTGCACCGTCTCGCCCGCTGCGAAGGTGAGCGTCCCGGAAGTGGTGATGAAGTCCGCACCAGCGGTCGCCGTTCCTCCGGTCACCGCATAGTCCACCGTCACGCTGCCGGTCGCGGCCACGCTCAACGACACCGGGATCTGCTGCGTCCCTGCCGTGCCCTCGATCGCGCTGCTCGTGCCGGAGGCGAATCCCACATACGGCAGCGCAGGCAGTGAGTCGTCGTCATTGATGACATATGTGAATGTGGTGTTCGTGCCGAGCTGCGCGCCATTGGGATTGCGCAGGAGGATCGTGATGGCCTCGTTCGGTTCGGGAATGGTGTCGTTCGTGACATTGAAGATGATGTTCTTCGTCTGCTCGCCAATCGCAAACGTCACCGTGCCGCCGGCCAGTGAATGGTCCACGGCGGCACCGAAGGCATTTGTGACGGTCGAATTCCGATAGATGAATTCGCTCATCGAATTTGCCACGAGTCCGACGTAGGCGGAGCGCGCGCGGTAGTTGTAAAGCTCGCGCGCCATGACGCCGGCCTGCGCATTCGTGGCACCGCCGCTTTGCGAAATCACACGCGCGACGAGCGTGAAATCACCCGTCACCGGCGCAGCGACGAAGTGGCATTCGTCCTCACCACCACCGATCTGCGCGCCAGAGCCATTCACGGTATAAACGCCACTGGCGACCGAGTCCGAGCCTTGCGCATTCACATAGCCGACCGTGCGGCCAGCGAGTGCAGGCGCGCTCGCGCCATTGAGGGTGACGTTGTCGAAGACCGCGGTGCTGATACTTCCGTCCGAGCGAGCCGACACGGCGAGACCCGCAAGCAAATCCGGGCTCATCGCGATAGTTTGGTTCACGCCGGTCTGCGTCCAAGTGCTGCCATCGGGCGAGGCATACGCGCTGATGATGTCGGCTGCGCGCTGCAATTTCACCCAGTATGGACGAAGCAATGTGGTACTCACGGTCGTGGCCGTGGTGGTGACGCGGTGGATCATGCGCGCATTGCCATCGCGCTGGCCGCTCATCGCCATGTGGCGCGAAGTGGTGCTCGTGCTTTCGCGGATCATCACGCCGCCGCGGGCCGTCGTGGCACCGCCGGTGATCGAGGAGACGCGGGCCGTGATGATGCAGTTCGCAGAGTTCGTGATCGGAAAGTACACATAGCGCCCCACATCGCCCGTCGTGCCGGACTGCGCGAGATCGGTGCCTCCCGCCGTGAGCGTATAAACGCCACCCGTTTCACTGCTGGAACTGACCGGAGTCGTCGTGCCGATGGTAACCGGCGTCGCCACGCCCGCGGCCCCGCCGCCGTCGAGACCCGTGATGCTCACATTGTCAATCGTGGCAACGCAGGTGGATGACGTGGTTCCTGATGTCGCGATGAGTCCTGCGGTGAAGCTCGCGCTCGCGATGCTGATCGTCTGGGTGGTGCCGGTCTGATTCCAGACGACACCATCGGTCGAGTAGTAGCTGCTGAGCGACGAACCGGCGCGCACAACCCGCACCCAGTACGGCAGCGTCGCGGTCGAAGTGGTGCTGCTCGCCGAAGATCGGCTGCCGGTATCCACGACGTAATCCACCGTGACCGGCGCTGTCGCCGCCGTCGTGAGCGTCACCGGCACATTCACCGTGGTGGCGCTTTCCAGCCCGGATGCCCCGGTCGAGGAAAAGGCGACCTTTTGCGCGCTCGTGTCATTGTCATCGAGATAGATCGTCGCATCCGGCGTGCGCGAATAGGAGCCGGGGGTGAGATGAAAGACGATGGTCTCTGTTCCCTCGAAGACGCCATCATTAATGATACTCAGCGGCACATCCGCACCCTGCGAGCCTGCGGGAATCGTGAGAACTCCGGTGCCCGTGACATTGTCAAAAGTCAGCGTGGCACCGGTCGTGACCGTGTAATCCGCGCCGGGCGTCGCGATGCCGGAGAGCGAAAAATTCACCGTGAGATCGCCGGCAGTCGCGCCAGTGCGCGAGATGTAGAATTTGACCGGCGAAGTCCCGCTGCCTTCGGTCACACGATCACTGTTGCCGCCACCGACCTGTGCATCGGCCCACACGGTCGGCTGGTCATCGTCGCGCAGCCAGATGCTCGCAGCCGACGTAGGGGCAAATGAGGTAAACGACGCACCCGGCGTGAGCGTGCAGGTGACGGTCTTGATGTCTGCGAGCAGCACGTTGTTCACGGTGTTGATCGTCACATCGAGCACGTTCGTTCCCGTGCCCGTCATCACGAGCACGCCGGTGCCGGTCACAGCGTTAAAAGTGCTGCCCGCAGGCGACGAGGGCATCGCCACCGTGTAGTCGGTGGTCACAACCGCTGTTCCGCCGATGGAGAACGGCACGCTGATCGTGCCCGCGGTCGTGCCCTTGAGCGAAAAGCGAAACTTGCCAGGGGTGCTGCCTTCCGTCGCAGAAGTGAGCCCGATCACTTCGACGTACGGTGCGTTGCTCGTATCGCTGTCGTAGATGGTCACCGTGGCGCTCGTGCTGGCACCGAGCTTGTAATCGGTGGGCCCTGCGCCGAGTTGGAGGACGACTTGCTCCGCCGTCTCGCCGATCCCATCCCATCGCGGGATGATCGTGACGCTCGCCGAAGTCGCACCGGCCGGGATTTGCACCACACCCGGCAGCGCCTCGTAGTCCACACCGTGAATGGCCGGAACTGCGCCTGCGCTCGTCGTGCCTGCAAGCGAGTAATAAACGGTGAGCGGCAAAGTGGTGTCGCCCGTGCGCGTGATGAGGAATGTGCCCGTGTCGGCGACAGCGCCGGGCACGCTGAGGTCCACCTCTTTCGCAGTCGGATCGGAGGCGATGACCGTGACGACATTCGTATCATCATCCGTGATATACACCGTCGCATTGCCCGCCGTCGGGCTGATGAAATAACCGGGGTCCAAGGTCAGCGTCAGCTTCACCGTCTCCAACGGTTCGACGACGCTGTCGTTCAGCGGAACGATCAGCACGGTCGCGCTCGGTACTCCGATCGCCATGGTGACGGAACCCGACAGCGCAGTGAAATCGCTGCCGGAAGTGGCGGTGCCGCTCACGGAGTAATTCACCGTCACCGCCGTGGTCGTCGAACTGCGGCTGATGGTGAAGACCCCTGGCGCACCCAGTCCTTCGTCCGCAAAGGCGGTCGTGGCGACGATGCTCACTTTCTGCAAAGCGGTGTCGTTATCCTCGATCATGATCGTCGCAGCGCCGCCTCCGCTGGCGATCAGGTAGCCCGCCCCTGCGCCGAGCGAAAAGGTCAGCGTCTCGGGGCCTTCCACCGTCG
>JAYVRQ010000618.1:0-3628 GCA_043776145.1 Chthoniobacteraceae bacterium | reverse complement strand
GGCACGTCCAGCGATTCCGTCGCGAGCAATTCCGCCACCACCGCCACCCGCTTCTCCTCGCGGCGCTTGCTGCTGCGAAAAAAATTCAGCGCCATCCGCCGCGCGATCCCCTTCAACCACCGCACTGGCTCCACCTCCGGCGGCCGCTGCCCCGGCGCGCGAAACCACGCGAGATAGACTTCCTGCCCGAGGTCATCCACGCAATCCAGCGGCACGCCGAGGCTCGCGAGATACGCGCGCACTTCGCCGTGCGTCGCCTTCAACACGCGGTCAAACTCTGGATAAAATTCGGATTCGCTCTGCGGCATGATGACGTTTCATCAGCATGTGGCTTTGCCGAGGCCCGGTGTTACAAAATATCGAAAGAGCGTGCGTTCCCGCTTCACACGCTTCATCCCTGTTTTATGAAAATGATCCTCCCGGCCCTTCTTGTCTTCGCCGCCAGCCTTTGCCCTGCGGCGGATGAACCCGGCGACTCGATTCCCGCGAACACGAACGTGCGCGGCGCGCAGTATCCGCGCATCGGTCCCGATTTGCGCGTCACGTTTCGCCTCAAGGCGCCGAACGCGCAGAAGGTGGAATTCGATCTCGGCAAACGCTACGCGGCCACGAAAAGCGACGACGGCGTGTGGACGGCGACGAGCGATCCGCAGGCGCCGGGCTTTCATTATTACTGGCTCGTGATCGATGGCGTGCAGGTGAACGATCCCGCGAGCGAATCGTTTTACGGCGTCGGCAAACAATCGAGCGGCATCGAGATTCCCGAGAAGGACGCGGACTACTATTCGCCGAAAGATGTGCCGCATGGCGAAGTGCGCGAGCGTTGGTACCACGCGAAGACGACCGGCGAATGGCGGCGCATTTTCATCTACACCCCGCCGGGCTACGACACGGATCGCGAGGCGCGCTACCCGGTGCTTTATCTCCAGCACGGCGGCGGCGAAGACGAGCGCGGCTGGCCGAATCAGGGCCGCGTCAGCTTCATCATGGACAACCTCGTCGCGGAGAAAAAAGCGAAGCCGATGCTCGTCGTGATGGAGCGCGGCTACGCGCGGAAACCCGGCGAGCCGGAAGTGCCGCTGCGCCCGCCCGCCGCTGCCGGTGACAAGCCGGTGCCGCCGGATTTCAGCCGCATGTTCAGCGCGCTCGATGAAGTCTTCACGAAGGATCTCATCCCGATGATCGACACGACGTATCGCACGCTGGCCGACCGCGAACAGCGCGCGATGGCGGGGCTTTCGATGGGCGGGATGCAGACGTTCAACATCACGCTGAACCACCTCGACACCTTCGCCTACCTCGGTGGATTCAGCGGTGCGGGCGGCGGATTTGGCGGCGGCACTTTCGACGCGAAAACCGCGCACGGCGGCGTGATGGCCGACGCCGATGCTTTCAACGCGAAGGTCCGCCTCGTCTGGCTCGGCATCGGCACCACCGAGCAAAAACGGATGTATGAAAGCGTGAACGGCTACCATCTCGCGCTCGAAAACGCGGGCATCAAGCACGTCTATTTCGAGTCGCCCGGCACCGCGCACGAATGGCTGACATGGCGGCGCTGCCTGCACGAATTCGCGCCACTGCTTTTCCAAAATCAGCCGCCGCGCTGACTCACGAACGCCGCGTCACCCGGCGCGTGAGCAGGCCCGCGCAACCCGCGAGCAGCAGCGCGAGGCTGCCGGGCTCGGGGACGAGGGGCGCGGTGAACACATCGGAAGTGCCATTGCGATCGGTGGTGAAAAACAGCGTGCTACCGCGGAGTTCGGGGCTGCGGTCTCGATCGAAGGTGTTGAGGGAAACCACATTCACGGGAGCCGAGAAGGGATCGCCGAGCGAGATGCGGCTCGACCACCAAATGTCGATGCTGTCGCCAAGGCTGCCCGCGCGATTCGAGGCGAAGAACAACTGCAACTCATCGGGCGTGACGTAGGGCTCGAGTTCGGCGGAACCGGGCGTGTTCACATTCGCGGCGAATGGCCCCTGCGTCGGCGTGGCCCACGGAGCGAGAAGGCTGGTGCGGCTCGTGAAGTAGAGGTCCGTGTTGAAGGTGACGCCGTCGAGCACTTCAAAATACAGGCGCAGCCCATCGGCGCTGAGTTTGCCGGGGCGCTCGAAATTCGGCAGCGCGAGGACGAGTTCCGGCACCGGAATGCCTGCGGAAAAAGGCACCGCGACGCTGGCGCGCGTGGCCTTCAGGATGTGCGGGTTTTCCTGAAAAAGAAGTGAGAGCCCGTCCGCCGAGAGGATGCCGTGGCCCACGTTGGTCGTGGAATTGGTGGCGGCGAAATCGGTGTTCGACGGCGTGCTCCACGGCGAGTTGAGCGTGGCGCGCGTCGAGGAAAACATGCGGAAGCGAGGATTGGAGTCGCGATCCGATTGCAGAATGGCGGTGAGGCCGTCGGCGGAGAGATCGGTGAGCTGCTCGCCGGAGAAGGTGTTTAATTCCGCGACCGGCGAGGCGGGGCCGAATATCGGAACGGCGAGCGCGGCGGGAGAGAGCAAAATAGCTAGGAGGGATGCTGGGAGGATTTTCATTGGTGATGTGTTGGGAGGTATGAGTGGAGTAAAATACCCAAGCGGTCATATTCTTTGCAATCGCGAAACGAACCGTTCGAGAAATTTTCAAAAAAATCCCACGAGTTCGGCGGAATGCGATTCCATGGGCACGGTGCATCCGTCATCGGAAAAAAACTGTCATTTCAGTCGGGCAGTGGGTCGCGGGATTGCCACTGCGCGGGCGGCTGTGCATGGTCTGCGGCCCAATGAAATCCCCGACCTTCGCCGCTGATCCGCACCGCTGGCGGAGTTGCGCGCGGCGGCTGGGGTTTTGGTATTTTTGCACCTGGCCGATTGGCGTCGGCGCGCTGTGGATGTGGTCGCCGGTGGCGGCGTTCGCGCATTTCGCGGGGACGCACACGCTCGCGCTCTACGGCGCGCTGCGGGCGAATTCGCAGATCTTCGGGAATGTGGTGCGCCGTTTTGCGACGAACCAACGCGAGGCGTGGATCACGATCGACGACGGGCCTTTTCCCGACGACACGGCGGCGCTGCTGGAAGTGCTCGCGCGGAGGGAAGTGCCCGCGACTTTTTTTTTGGAAGGCGCGCGCGTGCGCTCCGCGCCGGAGCTGGCGCGGCGGATCGCGGCGGCGGGGCATTCGCTGGGAAATCATTCGCACACGCATCCGGTGGGCCGCTTTTGGGCGCTGGGTCCGCGCGGGGCGCGGCGGGAAATCGGCGCGTGCTCGGAGGCGCTGCGCGCGGCGGCGGGCGTCGAGCCGGTGGGGTTTCGTCCGCCGGTCGGGATGGCGAATGGCTTTGTGCATCTCGTCGCGCGGCGGCTCGGGTTGCCGGTGATCGGATGGAATGCGCGCGGTTACGACGGACTCGATCGCGATCCCGCGCGCGTGACGGAGCGGCTGCTCGCCGGGCTCACGCCGGGTGCGATCCTGCTGCTGCATCAGCGCGCGCACGGCTCGGCGAGCGCGGCGATTCTCGACCGGCTGCTGACCGCGCTGCGCGAGCGCGGCTACCGCTGCGTGCTGCCTGCGGCGGATCGTTTCATCGCCGGCTGACGTATCGCTTTTCACATGCCTCGTCCCACTCGCGTCGCCATCATCGGAGCCGGTCCCGC
>JAYVRQ010000617.1:0-3642 GCA_043776145.1 Chthoniobacteraceae bacterium | reverse complement strand
AAACCTCCGTGCTCGAAGCATGGCTGACTGCTGCGCAGCACACGGCTGCATTCTACAAAGACGAAGGCCGGATCGCGACGGAGCACCCGCTACTTGATGACAACGGCGACGGCAAAGGCACGCCCGCCGATTTTTTCCGCGGAGTACGCGCGGTGAAAAAAGCGAAGGACGGCACGCCGCCCGACGGACTGCGTGCTCAACAAATCCATCTCGTGCGAAATTCCGCCGAACGCGTCCTCCCTGCCGAAACGCGCGCCGAGCGCGACGCCCTCGAAGTCGAACTCGCGAAACTGCGCGATGCGAAAACCACGATGCCAGAGGATGCCTACTATAAAGAACTGGAATCGCTCCTGCTCAAGATCGCCAGACTCTACGAACGGGCTCCTGCAAAAGCCGATTGACGCTAAAAGCCGCGCTCCCTGAAATCTGAAACAACTCCTTGCCATCGCGAGTTTCCCGCACATACTTCGCGCCCCACAAAAAAACACCAAAACGACGAAGACGTTATGACCGATACTCAGGATATTCAGGCGCTGCGAATGCACGAAAAAGACACCGGCAGCGCCGATGTGCAAGTCGCCCTTCTCACACGCCGCATCAACGAACTGACAGAGCACCTCAAGGCGAACTTGAAGGATCACTCCTCGCGCCGCGGCCTGCTCCAGATGGTCGCGCGCCGTCGAAAGATGCTCGACTACCTCAAGAAGACTGCGACCGACCGCTACAAGGTCGTGCTTGAGAAGCTCAACTTGCGCAAATAGCGCATCCCATTTTCGCCCCTTGTTCGCCCGCGATGCACTCGCGGGCGAATGCTTTCGGGGCATCGCTTTCAATCCACCCGTCCGGCGATTCGCGTCGGGCGGGTCTTTAACCAAAACGGAAAGAAAACCGCCGGCATCCCCTTTCATCCCTTTCGAGGCTAGTCTTAGCCCCGGGTTTTCACGCTTAGATTTTCCCAGCCTTTCATTCGCCCCAGTCACATGGGACCGATGGGACGAATGGGACGAATGAAACGAGAGAATCCCGGGCTACGAGCTAGCCGCTCGAATCGGAAATGGGGTTGCCTGGCATCAACAAAAAGAAACCACGCAATATGATCCACAACGTCACGGTCCATGTCGGACCCGCTCCCATCACCATCGAAACCGGCAAACTCGCGCGCCTCGCGGACGGTTCCGTCACCGTCCGCAGCGGCGATTCCATCGTCATGGTCTCCGCTGTCTCGGCCACCACCATCAAGGAAGGCCAGGACTGGTTCCCGCTCACCGTCGATTACCGCGAGAAAGCGGCGGCGGTCGGCAAATTCCCTGGCGGATATTTCAAGCGCGAAGGCCGGCCTTCCGAAAAAGAAATCCTCACCTGCCGCATGACGGACCGCCCGCTGCGTCCGCTCTTCCCTAAAGGCTATCTTTACGACACGCAGATCATCGGCGTCCTCCTCAGCGCGGATGGCGAGCACGATCCCGACATCCTTTTCATCAATGGCGCGAGCGCGGCGCTTTGCGTGAGCGACATCCCGTTCGCGGGGCCGGTCGGCGCGGTGCGCGTGGGGCGCATCAATGGTGAATTCGTTGCGAATCCGGGGCACAGCCAGCGCGAATTTAGCGATCTCGATCTCGTGTATGTCGGCAATGAACACGACGTGATCATGATTGAAGGCGAAGCGAAGGAGCTGCCCGAGGAGGAGTTTGTGAAAGCCCTCGCGTTTGCCCAGACGCAGGTCTCGCTCATCGTCCTCGCGCAAAAGGAACTCGCCGCGAAAGCCGGCAAGCAGAAGCGCCAGCCTGCGCTTTTCGTCGTCGCGGACGAGCTGCTCGAAATCGCCTACCAAGTCGCGGGCGACCGGATCGAGGCCGCGCTTTACACCAAGGGCAAAGTCGATCGGCAAAAAGCCGTCGCCGCGCTCAAGGATGAAGTCAGCGCCGCCATCATCGCGAAGTTTCCCACCGCCGCAAAATTCGAAGTCAGCCAGGCGTTCGACTACCTGCAAAAAAAAGCCTTCCGCATTTCCATCCTCGACAAAAAGGTGCGCTGCGACGGACGCGATCCCAACACGATCCGCGCGCTCAGCGCCGAGACCGGTCTGCTCCCGCGCAGTCACGGCAGCGCGCTCTTCCAGCGCGGCGAAACGCAGGCCGTCGCGCTCGTGACGCTCGCGCCCACCGACGAGGCGCAAGACCTCGACGGCTACACCGGCGGCACGACGCAGAAGCACTTCATCCTGCACTACAACTTCCCGCCGTTCTCGGTCGGTGAAACGGGGCGCACCGGTTCGCCGGGACGCCGCGAGATCGGCCACGGCGCGCTTGCCGAGCGTTCCATCGCGCCCGTCATTCCGCCGCGCGATGCGTTCCCGTACGCCATCCGCGTCAGCAGCGAAGTCATGGAATCCAACGGCTCCACTTCGATGGCCAGCGTCTGTTCCGGCGTGCTCGCGCTCATGGATGCGGGCGTGCCCATCACGCGCCCGGTCGCGGGCATCTCGTGCGGCCTCGTCACCGAATACACCGGCGACCACATGAGCCGCTACACCATGCTCACCGACATCATCGGCAGCGAAGATCACTTCGGCGACATGGACTTCAAACTCTGCGGAACCAGCGTCGGCATCACCGGCTTCCAACTCGACCTCAAGCTGCCCGGCATCTCGCTGAAGCTCATGGAGGAAGCCATTTACCGCACGCGCGACGCGCGCATGAAAGTGCTCGACGTGATGAATGCCGCGCTCGCCGCCCCGCGCACCGAGCTTTCGCAATACGCCCCGCGCATCGAGACCATCAAGATTCCCGTCGATAAAATCGGCCTGCTCATCGGGCCCGGCGGCAAGACCATCAAAGGCATCGTCGCCGAGACCGGCTGCGAAATTAACATCGAGGACGACGGCAGCGTCCGCATCTACTCGAACAACCCGGACGGCATGGCGCGCGCGAAGGAAATCGTGAACGGCATGACCAAGGAAATCGAAATCGGCACGGTCTATCAGGGCCGCGTCGTCACGATTAAAGAGTTCGGTTGCTTCGTCGAAGTCATGCCCGGCAAAGACGGCATGGTCCACATTAGCGAACTCGCCGACTTCCGCGTGAACCGCACCGAAGACGTCGTGCGCGTGGGCGACATGATCTGGGTGAAGTGCATCGGCGTGGACGAAAAAGGCCGCGTGAAACTCAGCCGCAAAGCCGCGATGAAAGACCGCAACGAAGAAGCCGGCGCGACTCCCGGCGCGCTCGAAGCCATCGCCGCCGGCGGGGGCCAGAGCGAGCAATCGCCCGACCGCGACCGTGGCGGCCGCGGAGACCGTGGTGGCGGCCGCGACCGCGAGCGTTCCCGCGAACGCCACTAAGCTCCGCGCACTCGAAATCTGCAAAACCGCCGCTCCGAAAGGGGCGGCGTTTTTTGTTTGCGAAGATTTGGGAGACTCGTTCCCAAGTTTCTGAGCCCGTCTCGGTTTCGCGGACAGGTTTGGGTATGCAGAACCGAAGTTTGGGGCGCGACAGCCCGGCTCATTACTGAGTCGGGCTGCTACGATTCCACGATGTCGTTAATCTAGAGCATATTAAATAAAGTTGTAGCCGCACGAGGCAAACCAAGCCCGGGCCTCTTGGGGCGTGACGGTTTGCAGGGCTGCTCTGCGGTGTGGCGCAG
>JAYVRQ010000616.1:0-12772 GCA_043776145.1 Chthoniobacteraceae bacterium | reverse complement strand
TCATTTCCCGACTACCGGGAAATGCCGCACTGATGGCTGAACCACGCGGGGTTCAGCGGCGCGCAGCGCGGGCGCAGCTTGTCGAGTTCCGCGGCGGGACCGTGGAATTCGAGCCGCAGGAGTTCGGACATCGTGAGCATTTCGTCGAGCAGTGTGCCGACATTGTCGAGGTGCGCTGCGACGCCCTCCGCGCCGACGTATGCCTCGCGGCAATGCACGGTATCGCCATCGAGTGTGAAGTCATACCACAGGCAGTCCTTTTCATCCTGCGTCTTCGCGACGAACCGCCGGAGCAGGCCTTGCACGGCGTCCATTTTGCCGGCGTGGACTTTGAAGTAGGGGTGGATGCTGACGATGTTGCCGGGCAGAGACATGAGTAGAAGATGCGTGGTTGAAAGTGCGGCCAGATTCTCAGGA
Source organism: Chthoniobacteraceae bacterium (assembly GCA_043776145.1). GTDB lineage: Bacteria > Verrucomicrobiota > Verrucomicrobiia > Chthoniobacterales > Chthoniobacteraceae > JANLQB01. The sequence goes on along the minus strand of JAYVRQ010000616.1, from coordinate 12,355 downwards.
ACGCCGCGCATCGCAAGGCGAACAATCGATCACGGTCGCGTGATGCGGACGCGCAAGTATTGAGTCCCTGCCGAAGTGGGCGCGAGGAGCGAACCGACCGTGACGGTCTCAGTCGTGCCGTGATCCACCGTGCCGAGCACCGAGGTGTAAGTCGCGCCGGAGAACCAAGCCGAAAGATTGTTCGAGACCTCGACGATGTAAGTGATGTCCGTCGCGCTCTTCACATGCGTGTAGGCGATGGCCAGCGCACCGCCTGGCTGGATGCTCACGACGGGCAGGCCTGTCGTGTCCGAAGTTTTCGGCGCGAGGCCGAAGGCGTATTCGTGCAGGTTCACGGTGCCGTCCTTTTCAAAATCGGAGAGGTCGCCGCTCTGCGCGGGATCAGCGAGTTCCGCAGTGGTGAATTTTGAAAAGCGCCACGCATCCATCGGCTTGTCCTGAATCGTCACCGTCGCACTGCCCGCAACGCCGATCGTGTAAAGGGGGTCGCCGGTGAGCGAGAGCACGACGGTCTCCGGGCCCTCGGCGATATTGTCCGCAGTGGGAGCGAGGGTGATGGTCGCTGAGCTTGCACCGATCGGAATCGTGATGCTCGCGGGGATGAAAGCGTAGTCCACGCCGTTCACCGCCGTGCCCGATGCGGCGCAGTTCACAGTCAGCGCCGCACTCGTGTCGCCGCCGCGCGTGATGGTGAATTGCCCCGGCACCGGGCCGATTTCCGCAGCCGTCGGAATCGTCGCCGCGATGGTCACGACCGGCACGGAGATCCATGCGAGGCCGTAGCTCACGCCCGCACTGTCGGCGGTGACCTCCATCGCATAGCGGCCCGGTGCGAGCGATGGCTGCCAGACGTGCTCCACATTATCCACCGCGCTCGTGCTGGAATCGACCAGCGAGCCCAGCGTGAAACCGGACGCCGCGTAGAGCTTCAGCGTGAGATTCGCGAGGCTCGATGAAGGCGTCGGGAAAGCACCCGAGATGACGCGATTCCAAGTGAGGACAGCCGAAAGCGAGGATGTCCCGCCGGCCGGCACGTCGAAAAAATAGAACTGGCTCCCCGCGCTCGTCGTCGCGAAGTCCCAGCCGCGCCGAGTCACCGCCACACTCGCACTCGCCGCCTGCGGCCCGGCGTCGAGGATGCGCTTGCTGTTGTACACATTCACCTGCCCTGCGCCGTACACCGCGTCGAGCGGATGCGTCGTGGAGCGGCTCCACGCCGGGAACTGGCTCTTCGTCGCGCCGGCCATGAGGATGGCCTTCATCGTCACCGGCTTCGTCGCATTTGCCGGTGCGCCCTGGGAAAGCATCGTCGCCGTGGCCGAAACGATCGGCGTCGCGAAACTCGTGGCTCCCTGCGGGGCGACGATCTCGGGCTTCATGCGCCCCGTGCCATCCGTCGTGTTCGTGCCGTAGCTGTGCGCGCCATTCGTGAGGCCGACGCTGATGCCGTTGTAGCAACTGCCCAGCAGCGGCGGGACATTGCCGGGACTGCCGTTGTTCAGCGCGACCACTCCGAGGAAGCCCGACTGCTGGACCGCGTAATCAAAACGACGGAGGATTTCCACATCCGCCGAACTCGGCACATTCGAGACGAAGCTGGCGTTCATGACTTTCTGCGTCTCGATCAAAGGCGGGACGCTTGAACCGCCGGAATTGTATTTGAGGAATCCCGACTGGAGCCACTTGTTCGCATCGTAATTGCGGATGCTCGTCACACCCGGCGCGACGCTCGTGGCATTGCCGTAGAAAAATTGGCCCACCACCGTCGCATGTCCGCTCGTGATGGCACTGCCGGAGAGCGGCGTGAAAGTCTTCCCCGCAAACTCCGCCAGCGCCGTATCCGGCATGTAATCGAATGGTGCCGCCGTCGCGCTCGAAGCCTCGACCTGCGTCACCCCGACCCCGCTGCCTGTCGGCAGCAAGCCGCCGAGTTCCAGCGCGAGCTTCGTGTAGCCGATGTCGTCCTTGTAGTCCGCACGCAGCGTCCCCAGCAATGCACACACCATCGCGACCGTGAGGAGCGATGCAAAGGGGGCGCGGGATCTGGGGAACGACGCAGCGATGGCAGTGCAATACGGCGCGCAGGCGATATTTCAAGTCACAGATCGCAGGGGCAGTGTCCTCATTTGAAAGCGCGCGCTGATTGAACCACGGAATTCACGGAGGGGATTGTTCCGAACTCCGTGTTTTCCGTGGTGAATTAGAGCCTGTACGGAACTTCGTGGTGAACCAGTCTCCGAGCACCAAAGGTGCGAACGATACCAGCCCAGGGCAACGCCCTGGGTAATCGGGCTGGAAAGGACAAAGCTCTGAAGGAGCGTGCCAGAAAATGGGGCCGCACTTTCAGTGCTTTGTCCTCGTGTCATCCATGACCCAGGGCGTTGCCCTGGGCTGGTATCGGGACGGGCCTTTGGCCCTCGGCACCCACGGCTTTTTGCCACCTCAAAGTTCCGTACAGGCTTTAGGGAACCGCTGATTCAATCGAGATGTCCACGAAAGACACGGAAGACACGAAAAAGAGGGTGATGCCCCGCCCTGTGTTTCGTGATTTTCGTGCCTTTCGTGGACAAAAAATCTCCGGCAATGAATCAGCGCCCCGTCACCGCGCCCGCCAGCCGCTCAGGCCGGTGCCGCCGTAGAGGTATCGCGTCCCCGTGCGGCCTGCGCCGGTCGCGAGGTCCACCGTATTCCCCGTGCCGTCGAGGAACCACATGAAGAGCTGCCCAGCCCCGTTTTGGAAGACGAGGTCCGTCTTCCCGTCGCCGTTCATATCCGCACAGACTGCGACCCGCCAGTCCCCGAGCGCGGTCGCACACAGGAATCTCGACGCGAGCCGCCCCGCGCCGGTCGTGAGGTCCACCGTGCTTCCCGTGCCGTCGAGCAGCCACTCGGCGATCTGCCCGGCGGCATTCTGGAAGATGAGGTCGGCTTTCCCGTCCCCATTCACATCCGCGCAGGCCACCACCCGCCAGTCGCCGAGCGCGGTCGCACACAGGAATTTCGACGCGAGCCGCCCCGCGCCGGTCGTGAGGTCCACCGTGTTTCCCGTGCCATCGAGGAGCCACGTGGAGACCTGCCCGGCGGCATTCTGGAAGATGAGATCGGCCTTCCCGTCCCCGTTCACATCCGCGCACGCGACGACTCGCCAATCACCCAGCGCAACCGTGCAGAGGAATTTCGCCGGCCCGATGCGCCCGGCCCCCGTCGCCGGGTCCACCGTCCGACCGGTGCCGTCCAGGAACCACACGGCAATCTGCCCCGCGTTGTTTTGGAAGATAAGGTCCGCATTGCCATCCCCGTTCAAATCGGCAAACGCAACGACCCGGTAGTCGCCAAGGCCGCTGCCATAAAGGTAGTTCGCGCCCACCCGGCCTGCCCCGGTCGCCGGGTCCACGGTGTTCCCAGTCCCATCGAGGAGCCACGCGTAGATCTGCCCGTCCGTATTCTGGAAGACGATGTCGCCTTTGCCATCTTTGTTCAAATCCCGCGAAACTGTTTGCGTGGTCTGTGTACTAAACGTGGAAACCGGCTTCGTGTAAGTCGTGCCCACGCTATTGGTGGCATAGGCCTTGAACGAGTAGCCCGTGCCGGGTGCGAGTCCACTCACGTTCACGGTGAAGACTCCCGTCGTCCCGGTGGTGGTGACCTTCGCCACGCCCGTGCCGCCGATGAGCGGATTGGCGTTCGTCGCGGTGGCCGAATAAACCACCCCGCGCTCGGTGATCGCCGCGCCGCCGTCGCTTGCTACATTGCCGCCGAGCGTGGCTGCCGTAGTCGTGATGTTCGTGACGGTTGGATTGGTGACGGTTGGAGATTGCGTTGCACTCGGAACGCCTTTCGCAATGGAATACTCATATACATTCGAGACGTATAGGTTGCCGCTGGAATCAACTGCAACATGGTGCGGACTGTTGAAGCGGGCATTCGTGCCAGTCCCATAGCGGACCCCCTGCTGGCCCAGGATACCACCGATGGTGCTCACGACGCCTGCCGGGGAGATTCTCCGAATCAAGTGGTTATCGGTATCCGCGACATAAATGCTGCCAGCACTGTCCACCGACAACCCCCTGGGCTTATTGAAGCTCGCCCCTCCACCAGTCCCATCGTTCCCTCCTGAAGTTCCGGCAGTTCCAGCAAATGTCGTTACCGTTCCTGCTGCGGTAATCTTTCTGATGGTGTGGTTCTCTGTGTCCGAAACAAACACGTTCCCGCTGCCGTCCACGGCAGCACCTCTGGGCTTATTAAAACGCGCCGCACTGCCGCTGCCGTCGGTGCTGCCGGTCTGGCCTGGACTTCCTGCCAGCGTGCTGACCACGCCTGCCGAAGTGATTTTCCGAATGGTCGAATTGTTAGTGTCGGCGACATAGATGTTCCCACTTCCATCCACAGCCACATCAAGAGGAAAGTTGAAACGCGCCGCACTGCCAGAAGCATCGGTGCTGCCTGTCTGCCCGGCACTTCCTGCCAAGGTGCTGACCACGCCTGCCGGAGTGATCTTCCGAATTGTGTCATTGTTGGAGTCAGCCACGTAAATGTTACCGCTGGTGTCTGCAGATACCCCCACTGGCTGGAAGAATCTCGCGTTTGCACCCGTGCCATCCGCGCTTCCGAAGTTCAAGTAGCCTGCCAATCCGGCGAACGTCGTCACCAAGCCACCAGGAGCAATCTTGCGCACCGTGTTGTTTTCTTCATCTCCCACATACACGTTCCCATTGGCATCCACCGTCAAACCAGCGGGATCGTTGAACTGTGCGGCAGTTCCCGTGCCGTCTGCGCTTCCCCGCGACGGGGCTGTCCCTGCAAGGGTGGTCACGACAGCAGCAGGCGTGATCTTGCGGATCGTGTCATTGTTATCCGCAACATACAAATTGCCGCTCGTATCCACTGCTATTCCAAATGGCGAACCGAATTGTGCAGCGCTGCCCGTGCCATCCGTGCTGCCGGATTGGCCCGCCGTTCCTGCAAATGTGCTCACTACCCCCGACGAAGTGACCTTGCGAATTGTAAAATTGCCGCGATCTACAACATAGATAACCCCATTCCCATCCACCGCCATGCCGTGCGGGGCGCTAAATCTTGCTGCACTGCCAGTGCCGTCGGCACTGCCCACGGCACCCGCACTCCCAGCAAGCGTGCTCACAACTCCCGCCGGAGTAATCTTACGAATTGTAGAGTTCACCGTGTCACTCACATATAGATTTCCACTACCATCCACCGCCACGCCTTCCGGATAATTGAATCTGGCAGCGGAGCCTGTGCCGTCAGCACTGCCACTGCTCCCCGCAGTGCCAGCCAAGGTGCTCACTACCCCGGCGGATGTGATTTTGCGAATCGTCTGATTGCCGGGATCTGCAACATAGAGGTTTCCGCTCCCGTCCACCGCGACACTTTGGGGGCCATTGAATCTTGCCGCACTCCCGGTTCCGTCCGCGCTCCCATACTGGCCTGCAGTGCCCGCGATGGTGCTCACCACACCAGCGGGCGTGATCTTGCGAATGGTGGAATTGCCAGCATCCGCGATATAAATGTTTCCACCCCCATCCATCGCAATGCCTTCAGGTAAATTGAATCGGGCTGCACTGCCTGTGCCATCAGCGCTTCCGCTATTCTTAGCACTGCCTGCAAACGTGCTCACCACACCGGCGGGACTAATCTTCCGGATCGTGTGGTTGTTGGTATCAACGACAAACGCATTGCCTTGCGCATCTACTGCCACACCCCATGGGTTGAAAAACCGCGCTGCACTGCCGGTGTCATCGGCGTTGCCAAGCCCCCCTATCGACCCGGCAAAATTGCTCCATTGGTATTGCTGTGGCTGCTGCACCGTGGTGCTCACCGAGGCTGTCTGCGGATTCACCTGCTGGATGGTGCCCACGTTGGATTTTGCAGCCACGTAAAAGGAATACTTCGTCCCGACGGTTCCGGTGTAATTGGCCGAGGTCTGGGTGGTGTCGGTCAGCCACGGAGTGTAGGTCGCGCCATTGTCGCTGGAGACAGACACGGTGAAGCCTGTAAGACCACTGCCTCCGGTGCCTGCCGAGCCGCTCCACGAGACGGTGAAAGTCGGCGGCACGGTTGCGGGCAGCGCGTTCACCTGCGAGGTCGGGAGATTCGCATCAATCGTCACCCGCGCCTCTTTGGTTGGGTCAGTGCCTGCTCCGGGATTGAATTCATCCACTTGATTGGTCGCCACGGGCGGGTTGCCGTCGAAGACGATGCTGGCCACGTTTGGAATCACCACGCCGGTGGGCACGGTGGATTTCGGGGAGACACTGTAGGTCAGGTAGCCCTGGCCGCGTCCCCGGCCCGGAACGGAAAGGTCGGCGATGGGATCGGTCAAGTGCGCCGGCTCCGGCGGCAGGAAGCCCGTCAGCACACTGGCGGGCGGCAGATCGGTGGCTGGATCAATGGAATAGAAGGTGGCATAGACCTGCCCGGTGGCGCTGTGGATGCCCGCTTCCATCTGCACGTTGAAGGTCTGGCCGTTGTAGGTCATCGAGAGCGTCTTCTGGTAGTGCTGGCTGCCGGCGGGGATGGTGAGGTTGTTGTCGCCAAAGCCGATGCCGGTGAGCTGGAAGGTGCTCCAGTCCAGATTGGCATTGAGGTTGTTGGTGATGGTCACATTCTGCGCCGGAGCCGTGGCCTTGGGATCGTTCTCGAAAGTGACCCGGTAGGCGAAGGTGCCACCGATGTTAGTGACGAAGTTGGCAGCGCCGTATCCAGTGGGGCCATACAGCGCATTCGGATCTTGGGAACCCGAGGTACCTGAGGAACCGGACGAAGACTCTCCGCCTCCTAAGTCTCCAAATCCGCCTCCATTTCCGCCACTGCCCCAGTCTCTCCATGGCAATTCCCAGATCCAGCCAAATGAGCCTCCACCCCCATATGCGCCTCCCACTCCTCCCGAATATGAGCCACCACCTTGACTAAATGTTCCACCTCCCCCGTATCCCCCCCAAACTTTTCCATAGCTCCCCGCTTTTGTGTCCGCCGTATCAAAAGAAAAGCCCACCGGGCCGAGTGAAAAGCTTCCGGTGAAATCCCGACCATTCGTAAACCCATAATATCCATAGCTCGTCCCATATCCGACGCCAAAGTAATACTTTCCAGATCCCGGATTCTTACCTAGAGTGTACCTACCCCAAGGGGTGCTAAAAGTAACACTGTAAAGACCGAAGGGGTCAATGCAATTAATTGGATTGTTGTCAACATATCGGTTGTAATTGTAATCACCCCCATCAAGACCAATTGGATCTTGTGTCGTAAACCGGCCCTTCGAGGACAAATAAAAGCGCGCCCGCATGAACTTCAGGTCGCCTACAGTATTCTCAACGCCGAACTGACCGACGAATTGAAACGGAGTAGGCACAGCCACGCTCGAAGCCAAAGAATCCCCAAAAGGCACGTAACTATATCTATTGACATAAGATCCGAGACTACCGCTGAGGCCTGCCGTACTACCCAAAGGATCGAAATCATAATAGGCGGCTACTCCGCTATTGATCTGGCTGACAAGGCCCGCACCGTGTACGTAGCGAGTGAGCAGTGTCCCACTTCCATCATACGTCCCGACTACATCGCCAACCGCGAAAGGGTCAGTCAGGTATTGGGTTGTCTGAGCAGCGACACTCGATGATACACGTTGCGCAAGCGCGTTGTAAGAGTACGTCGTCGTTCCCGCGCCATTGCTTACGCTGATAAGCTGATTGAGCACGTTGTAGGCATGGGTATTGGTCCCATCGGAAAGGAGATTCCCCTTGAAGTCATAGCTGTAGGGCGTGCCGCCGACGCTTGCATACTGGTTCATGTTGTTGGGCACGTAAGCCGTGGTCACGCCATTGATCACCGTGCTGGTTCGATTTCCGAGGGCGTCGTAATTGTAGGCGAGGTTCTGATTCGGAATCACGGCGGTGTTGCTTGATGCAAAGACTGCGTGAACGAGCTGGCCGTCCGCGTCGTAGGTGTATGTCCATGCGCCATCGAGCGTGGTTTCGGTCGCTTTGAGGCCTAGCGCATTGAAAGTATCGTCGAAGCGGCTGTTGACCGTCCCACCGGGAGCGTAGTTGATCAAGTGCAGCACGTTGCCATTGGCGTCGTACGCGTAGGTCGTGTAGGTGGCGTTGCCATTCGTTTTCTGCTGGAGCCGCCCATTCGCATCGTAGAGGTAGGTCACGAGCACGTTGTTGCTGCCGTCCTTCAGCTTGAAGAGGCGTCCCACGGAATCGTATTCGTAGTTTACGGCAAAGCCGCTCTGGTCGGTCATTGAGGCCCGCCGCCCTGCCGCATCGTAACCGAAGGTGAGAGACTTGCCATTGGGATACGCCACGCCGGTCAGGTAGCGGGTCACCGGATGATACGTGAAATTGATCGTGCCGGTGGCATCCATCGCCGTCTTCAGGTGCCCCTCGGCATCGTAGGTGTAGCTGAAGCTCGTTCCATCGGAAAAACTCGCACCCGTGATCTGGCCGCCGGAGTTGTGTGCATACTGTATCTGTTCGCTGGCGGCATTCACGAATGAAAGCGCGCTTCCGAGCGGATCGTAGGTGACGGACTCGCCCCTGCCGTTGGCGAAGGTGGTGGTGAAGAGATTTCCAGTGGCGTAGTAGGAATAGAGGGTCGCATTCCCATTGGCGTCGGTCAGCTTTGTGAGCTGGTGCTGGGGTCCGCCATAGATCAGATTCGTCGTGTTACTGCGGAAGTCTGTCGCGGCAGTCACCTGACCGAGACTGTTGTAATCGTAGGCGGCGCTTGCCCCCATCGCGTTGGTGACGCTGGTGAGATTGTAGGTGCTGTCGTGGCCGAAGTACGTGGGATTCCCCAGCGCATCCACGACCCTGGCGACCTGGCCGTTCTGGTCGAAGAAGAGACTGGAGGTGCTGGGGGTCGCATCCGTGATGCTGACCTGGCCCGCGGAGTAAGCGAAGGTCTTGGGCATCGCGTTGCCATCCGCATAGGTCGAGGCGAGCCGTCCCTGACTGTCGTACGTGAAGTATTGGTGCGTGCCGCCGGGGAAGGCCACCGAGGTCAGGGCGTTCTGAGAGGCGGCCCCGGTGGTCGTGTTGTAGGTGTAAGAGGTGATTTTCCCATTGTAGGCCGTGACGGACATCAGGTGCTGGTTGGCAGCGTCGTAGCCGTAGGTCGTCACCCTTCCCGCCGAGTCCGTGAGCGTCGAGAGCAGCCCTGCCGCGTTGTAACCAAGGGTCATGGATTGTCCCGAAGTCGCTGTGAGGCTGGTCAGTTTGCCGGTCGTGTAACCGGCGGTGATCCGGTTGCCATTGGTGTCCTGGAGGTAGTTCAGCGTTCCGTTGGCGTTGAAGGCGGTGACGGTGCCGTTCACGGCGGTAAGCTGGTATCCGCCGCCCACGACGGTGAGGGTATTGTAATCGCCCGGCTGGGAGAAGTATCGCCCGGCAGAACGGCTGTCGGGCTGATAGGTGCGGCGACCGCCGCTACCAGTGTTGAGGGTGACGGTTCCATCGGCTGCGACGCTCACGTTCTGCTGCCAAGGCGTGAACCAGCCCAGCCCGAGCGGGCTGGATTGGAAGCGTCCGGGGATGGTCTGATTGAAAGCCCGGCCAAAGCTCAGCGAGAGGGCTCCCGGCACAGGAAGGGAATCGTCCACCGTGCCGCCGAGGCTCGGCAAGGGCCAGAGGTTCTCGGTCTGCGCCACGGCAAAGCCCCAGAGCTGGCCGACATCGGTGACGGTCTGGCCAAGCTGCGCCAGATAGGATGCCTGATTATCTATGAACTGCACGAAGCTGCCGGATGTATTGCCCATCTGGGACACGAGGCTGGCATACATGATGTGCCACGCCGCGCTGGAGATTCCCGGCGGTTGCAGGGAGGCTTCCTTGGCGGCCCAGTTTACGGCGGTGGCGTCGTTCGCCTGCACGGAAGCCAGGGAGAAGTAAATGGGGGGATAGGAAAAATTCCAAGGCTGTTGCCAGCCACCGTAATAGACGGGCACCCGCACCGACTCGCCGGGATTCAGCACTCCGGGAGTGGCCCCGCTCGCAAGAATTTGCACCGAATTCGAAAATCCGGCCGGGACGGCAGAGGTCCAGAAACCCGCCGTCCGCAGCGCAGCGTTCGTGGTCAGCAACGCCGCCTGCCTGCCGTTCTGTGTCGCCGTGAGAATCAGCAACGGAGCCGGCATCGGCGCGTTGCCGGTATTGGTGTAATTCACATAGAGCGTGGAAGCGACATGGTATCCGAGCGAACCCGGCAATTCCAGCCGGGTCGAGAGCACTCCCTGGCCATTGGCGACGACCGTTAGGAGAGTTGGCAGGTCGGAATATGAGCCGTCAGCTTGAATAACACGTACGATATAGTCGCCAGGAGGCCCAATAAATCCAGTCAACGGGACCCCAATCTGCGTAGGTGAATTCAAAATAGGTCCGGCAGTGTATGAGTTTCCACCGCCGCCGCCGCTGCCGCTTGGAAGAATTGTTACTTTGGACCCTGAGTTAAAACCACCTCCGGTAAGAGTGGCAAAGGCGGCCGGCCCCGCAACAATTCGCTTCGTCGAAATGCCTGTAACAAAAACCGACTGCGAAGTGGCTTGCAGCGTATAGGTGCCGCCCGAGGGGACGGACTCGCCATACACAAGCACAAACCAGGTGCCGACATTGGCGGAAGGGATCAGCAGACTGTGGCTCGCACCAGAACCGTTATCGGAATAGCCGTAAGTCTGCCGGGTGGGTGCGGAGCCGAATCGGGCATAAAGCTCGGTATGATGGTTGGTGGCCGTGTCGGTGAGGACGATCGAGAGCGGATTGGCTGTTGTGACCGGGATGCTAAACAACTGCGCCTGTCCCGAACCGGCCCAAGTGCCGCTGTATGGCGTGCCCAGGGCCAGCGGAGTCACAGTGGTCTGCTTCAGCACAAAGGTGTAACTTCCCGTGGCACCGGTGAGTCCGTAGGCGCTGAGCGTGTAGTTGCCGGAGGAGGGCAGATTGATGAGCGCGGAGTCGGCGGTAATATCCTGGAAGGCGACATAGTTGCCGGGACCGGTGAGCTTGAAGGCGAGGCTGGCAGAGGATCTGGCCACGATGTGGAGCTGCACCTGCTGCCCGGCGACTGCTGAGAAGTTCCACTGATCCAGTCCGAACGGGGTGCTGATGTTTCCGGTGGACTGCTGATCGAGATTCAGCGTCCGGACGTTCGGTGTCACATCCCACGCGCTCACGATGTAATTGCCGGTGACGGCGGTATGCCCGGCAGCCGCATTGATGCGAATCTTATAGGTGCCGTCGGCGGGCAGAACGACGTTCGTCAGCAAGACGATGGCCCCCGCGCTCGCATCGGCGGTCGTCGAGATGACGTTGTTGCTCGAGTCCAGCAGTTGCACATTGGCCCACTGCAACTGCGGGGAAATCGGGGCCGGCGTGCCCCCTGCGCCGGGATTCACCTGAATGGCCGCCATTCTGCCGCCCCGGCCAAAGAAGGTCCATTCGTCCAATTCGCCGGAAACAGAGATATTGCCCGGTGTCGGCGTATTCATCACGAGCGCCCCGGAATCGGGAACCTGGGTGATGGTGCCATTGAGGACCGTTCCCGAAACCTGGACCACACGGGCATAGAGATTCAGCCCGTTCAGATCGAGTGTGCAGCCCGCGGGGACACTGATTGAAACCGCATAGACAGCTTCCGCCCCGTTTCCGGGAGCATTGTCCGACAAATCCACGAGCTTGACGCGGGTGTTGTTGCCGAGCGCCAGCGAGCTATAGACGAAGTTATTGACAAACCCCGCGGCGATGGCACCGCGATCCTCGCTCATCGCTTCCAATTGCTGTGGTGCAACCGCAGTTCCGGTGCCTTGGAACGTGACCGTGTCCATCGGCGCGAAGAGCTGCGCGTTGTGCGTGCCCCCGAGCAGGTCGCCCGTCACCCGGAGATTGCCTCCGAACGCCCCGCTGAGAATGCCCGGATCATCCACCCGGAAGGAACCCCCGATGGAAATCGTGCCACCATTCTGCACATTGAGCACCCCCTGATTGATGAAAGCATTGGTATTGATGGACAACTGCCCGCTGTTACTGGTGAGCGTAGCCTGATTGATGATCTGGCCTGTGCCAGTGGTTGTGAGTGTCACCCCCGAGTTCAAAACCGGATGCCAGTTCGATGGCAAAATCCAAACGCCGTTGTTTCCCGCCGTCAAAGTCGTATTGGTCAGGCTTGTTACGCCAGTCACATTCAGGATGGAGTTGGCATCGGAAAGCGTCAGCGCGGCGCTGCCGGTGATCGCTCCGGCCAGGTCCACCTCCCCTCCGGTGCCCGCAGTCACGCCAAAGCCGCTGTTATACGCGTTGGCCCCGGTCATCGTCGTCAGCGCCGAAAGGTCGATCCTGCTTCC
>JAYVRQ010000615.1:0-3652 GCA_043776145.1 Chthoniobacteraceae bacterium | reverse complement strand
TTTTTTCCGCAGCCCGTGAAGGCGAGCGCCGCCGCGATCGTGACCGCGCCGAAAGTGATGAGGGATTTATTCATGTGGTTTGTGATGTGGGTTGGTGGGTTGAGAGAGATTCAAAGTTGCGCCTTGGCCTGCTCGCCGAGCAGCGCCTGCACGATGTCGGTGATCTGCGTGTGGAGAAATTTCCACGTCTCCTCGTACGCGGCGGCGGTGCCGAGCCGCTCGCCGGCGGCGGGATCGGGCAGCGTCCATTCGAGGTTCACGGTCTTCGTATTCGGCGGGGGAAACGCGGCCACGGCTTCCGGCGTGAGCGCGATAAAGACCTGGTAGTAGTCGAGGTTTGGCACCTGCTCGACGGCGCGCGATTTCGCCGCCGACAGGTCGAAGCCCTTCGCCGCCATGAATTCGATCAGGCCGCGGTCCACCGGCTTGGGCTCCATTCCCGCGCTGCTGAAAACGAAGCGCGAATCCCCGATCGCCTGCCCGATGGTCTCGGCCATCAGGCTCGCCCCGGCATTCGCGCCGTCGAGAAACACCACGCGCAGGACCGCGCCGCGTCCGTGTTTCACATATTCGCCGGTCACCATGTAGAGCGTCTCCTGCGCGATGTTCTTGGCCTGATCGGCCACGCGCTCGAAACGCCGCGCGATATTGATGAGCGGGTCGTACGCTTCAAGGGGGATTTTTCCCTCGTGCCGCAAAGCGAAAAGCTCCTCGCTGATCCGCGACCGCATCCGGTCGATGTTTGCCGTCGCCGCGATGGTGCTGCGCGCCTTCTCCACATCCTGAGAGCTAAAAGCATCGATCGCATCGTCGATCAGCGGAATCGTGCGGTCGGCGAGTTCCTGAAAAAGCGCGGGCACGGCGAGTTCGCCGATGCGGCAGAGCTTCAGTGATTGTTTCGCGATGCTCTTCGCGTAATCGCCCACGCGCTCGAGTTCGAGGTTGATCTTGATCGCCGCCGCCGCAAACCGCAGGTGCAGCCCGACCGGCTGCTGGCGCACGATGAACTCCAGGCAGAGCCGGTCGATCTCGCGATCCAGCGCGTCGATGAAGGTGTCGCGCAGGATGATCGAGTAGCCGAGCTGCCGGTTGGCGGCCATGAGCCCCACGATGCAATCGCGCAAACTCTGCACGGTGCGACCCGCCATTTCATTCAGCTTGGAGCGAAGGCGGGTGACGTCGTGTTGGAGAGAGGCTTCGTAATGAGTCATGGGAGACATGTAACCTCTCGCGGACGAATGTGACAAACAGGTGACGGAAATGTGACAATCGGGCAAAGACCGGGAAACCACTGTTTGTTGTCGCGGGCGGCGATTCATGTATCGTCGGCGCACATGGCCCGTTACGAAACTTACCGATCGAATGCCGCCGAAGCGCCGCTCATGCGCAAGTGGATTTTCCGCGCACTCGTCGCATCGCTGGTGATCCACGGCGGTCTCTTCATTTTTTTTCAATCGAAGAAGCTGCAAAACTTCGGGATGCAATCCGTGGACCGGCTCACGCCTTCGCGCTTCGTGGTGAATCAGGTGACGATCGATCCGAAGACGCTGCAAGATCCCGACGAGATCAAAACCACGCTGCGGGACAAGCCGAAGCCGGTGCAGAAAATCGACGTGCCGGTGGAGAAAATTCAGCCGAGCGAAATCTCGGTGGCCCCGCAGAACACGGAGATCGTCTCGCCCATGCTCAACGACAAGCCGAAGATGACCGCGGTGAATACGGACCTCATGGCGAAGGTCGAAGCGAGCAGCGCGGGGGCGATGGACAAGGAACTCGGCTCGATCGCGAATTCGCTGCTGAAGGACAGCGTGAAATCGCCGAAGCAGCCTGTGGTTTTCACGCTCCCGACCGGCGGCAAAGACGCAACCGGCGGGGTGGGGGAGCACGAGGGAATCCCCGGCCTGCGCTCGCTCGACGACGCGCTCGGTGCGAGCGGGCCGCTGGCGGTGGGCGAGCGTCTCGGCGTGCGCGGCGGCGCGCTTTTCGATTACGACAAGGCGGACCTTTTACAGCAGGCGATCGACGATTTGCAAAAGCTCGGCGAACTCATCCAGCGCAATCCGCGCGCGAATTTCGTGATCGAGGGGCACACGGACTCCTTTGGCGATCCGGCTTACAATGAAATCCTCAGCCAGCGCCGCGCGGATGCGGTGAAGGCGTGGCTCGTGGTGAACATGAAAATCGCACCGGAGCGCATTGCGACGCACGGCTACGGAAGCTCGAAGCTCATCGTGCCCGCCGACCGCAAGATCGCCGAGCAGGCGGCGAATCGTCGCGTCGAGATCGTCATCAAGACGAACCGGGACAAGTGAGCCACGCGCTGGAGTCCGCCGGTTGACAGAACGCCGCTTCGCGTCAAGCGTCCCGCAGTTTCTCCCCCGCAAATGAATTCCGTTCGCTCCCAAACGCTCAGCCGCATCCTCGCCGGATGTCTCGCCGCCATGCCCGCGTTCGCGCAGGCTGAAGTCCAACTGCAAATCGGACTGAATTTCACCGGCAGCACGCTGCATTTGAACGCGGAGAACACCCCGCCGAATGCCAACGGCGCGAGCGGGCTGAATCACTACGTCGAGATTGTGAACGGGCGCTATGCCGTGTATGACAAGGCGACGGGAAGCGTGGTCGCATCGAGCACGGATCGCGTGTTCTGGAGCGGTGGCGGCATTGCGTTTGCGCCGGACATCGAGGTGTCCGATCCGCGCGTGCTCTTCGATCCGCTCTCGCAGCGATGGTTCGCGAGCGGCCTCGATTTGCGGCGCTCGACGTTCGGGGAAAACCGGCTGCTGCTCGGCATTTCCAAAACATCGAACCCGCTCAATGGCTGGAACACGATCGCGTTCGATCCCGATCCCGACACGAGCAATTTCTCCGACTTCCCGACGCTCGGCATCGACGCGAACGGCGTTTATCTCGGCGCGAATTTCTTCAACGTCGGCGCGACGGCCGTCGTCGGGAAGACCGTCGTTTCCATCCCGAAACTCGATCTTCTCTCGGTCACGCCGACGGTCGCGAATCGCACCGGCTTTGGCCTGCTCTCCGCGACGACCGGCGGCCTCACGATTCAGCCCGCGGTGAATTTCGCCGCCTCCGCCACGCAGGAACATCTGCTCGGGCAAGGGCCGATTCTCCTGCACCAATTGCGGACCACCGGCATCGACAACGCCGCCGGCCCCGGCCCCGCCACGCTGGGTGCGACCACGAGCGCGGTCGCGCCGGCGTGGAGCCTGACGGGAAATCTCCAGCAACCCGACGGCACCGCGACGTTGCGAAACATCGACAACCGGCTCGGCGCGATGGTCTATGAAGTGAACGGCATTCTCCACGGCGTGCAGGTCACGCAGGTCGCGGGGCGCTCGGCGATTCGCTGGTACCGCGTCGTGGCGGCGACCGGATTGCTGCTGGAAAGCGGGACGCTCTCGGAGCCCGGCGTCGATTACACCTTCCCATCCATCGCCGCGAACGAGAACGGCGTCGTGATGATCGGCTTCAACAAAACGAGCCTTACTGAATATGTCAGCAGCTACGCGGTCGCCGGGGAAACGGTGGCGGGCGTGACCACGTTCGGCATCCCGCTTTTGCTGAAAGCGGGCGTCGCGAACTACCACTACTTTCCCGTGAACGGCCTGAGCCGCTGGGGCGATTTCAGCACGAT
>JAYVRQ010000614.1:0-12819 GCA_043776145.1 Chthoniobacteraceae bacterium | reverse complement strand
GCCGAGCAGGGCGTCGATTACTTCACCATCCACGCCGGCGTGCTCCTGCGCTTCGTCCCGCTCACCGCCTCGCGCATGACCGGCATCGTCTCGCGCGGCGGCAGCATCATGGCGAAATGGTGCCTCTCCCATCACCAGGAGAACTTCCTCTACACCCACTGGGACGACATCTGCGACATCATGGCTAGTTACGATGTTAGCTTTAGTATTGGTGACGGACTTAGACCCGGCTCCATCTCCGATGCGAACGACAAGGCACAGTTCGGTGAATTGGAAACGCAAGGCGAACTAACAAGACGTGCCTGGGCCAAAGGCGTGCAAGTCATGAACGAAGGCCCCGGCCACGTCCCCATGCACCTCATCGAGGAAAACATGGCCAAACAACTCGAATGGTGCGGCGAAGCGCCCTTCTACACCCTCGGCCCGCTCACCACCGACATCGCGCCCGGTTACGACCACATCACCAGCGGCATCGGCGCGGCGATGATCGGCTGGTATGGCTGCGCGATGCTCTGTTACGTCACGCCCAAGGAACACCTCGGCCTGCCCAACAAGCAGGACGTGAAGGAAGGCGTCATCACCTACAAACTCGCCGCCCACGCCGCCGACCTCGCCAAAGGCCACCCCGGCGCTCAATACCGCGACAACGCCCTGAGCAAAGCCCGCTTCGAGTTCCGCTGGGAAGACCAGTTCAACCTCGGCCCCGACCCCGAGCGCGCCCGCGAATTCCACGACGAAACCCTCCCGCAAGAAGGCGCAAAAATCGCCCACTTTTGCAGCATGTGCGGCCCGCATTTCTGCTCAATGAAGATCACCGAAGAAGTCCGCAAATACGCCGCCGAACCGCCGCCAGGTAATTGTGGCTGTTTTCGTGTAGAGTTCACTGCCCAGTTCGACGCATTATCCGCTTCCGGCGT
This sequence comes from Chthoniobacteraceae bacterium, assembly GCA_043776145.1. GTDB lineage: Bacteria > Verrucomicrobiota > Verrucomicrobiia > Chthoniobacterales > Chthoniobacteraceae > JANLQB01. The sequence goes on along the minus strand of JAYVRQ010000614.1, from coordinate 11,902 downwards.
GACGCGGTTAAAAGTAAATTTCCAACAGTAAAAACCTTGCCAAAAACAATGCTCCCCATCGAAAATGAACTCCTCGTCGATGCCGCACAACTGGCGCTGGACCTAATCGGTATTTTCGAGCCCACCCCGTTTGCGGATGGCTCCAACGCACTCATCAGTCTCTTTCGAGGCCGCGTGCTTGAGGGAGCGCTCAGTGCCGTCTCCATGATTCCCTACATCGGCGATCTGGCGAAACTCGGCAAGCTTCCCCGCTACGTGAAGAGCATCGGACGTGCTATCAATCTGGCCAACAAGAACCTCCGTTTTGCTTCGGAACTTTATCTTCATCTGAAGCAAGTAAAGAAAGCGCTCGATCTTATTCCATGGGATAAAATTCCCAAGACCGCGAAAGGCCCTCTGCAAGAAATCCAAGGGATGGTGAACGGATTCCTGACGCGTTATCCTCGCGTTTTGGAAAATGCCTTCCCTTTTAGAAACGTGCAATTCCACGGCTTGGCCCGAAATAAAAAGCTGGTGGAAATGACTGACATGGAAATCAAAAATGCGTTTGCTCGGATCGGTATTCGGGAGCCAAAGGGTGCGAAAAAAGCCCACTTCTTTCAGCGCCTCAAGACGCGCGGGGCCGAAATGGGCCTGCACACGCCGCAGGATGTAGCCAACGCATTGCGCGACGGGCACATTCTCCCGGGCAAAGAGGCAGGATGGGTGGATTTGGAACTGCCGGGAGGACGCGGGATCATCGGGATGACCACGGAGTTTGAATTCATGACCGCAGGCCGACGCTGATCTGATTTTTAGAATGAAGGCGCGGCGGCGGCGACAGCGGCTTGGAGGATATTATTTTGTGCCGGGCGGCGGGGCGCACGCGACGCTGCGTTTTCTCCAGGTGCAGGTGGAGGGCGTGGATGCGGCTTTCGCGACGCTGCGGACGCTCTCGGTGGCGGACGTGGCGGCGGGTGTGGAGGTGGGGCCTTACACCGCAGGGCAGACGCTGAAAGTGCGGACGGACGTGGGGAACAGCCGCGACCCGAGCGAGATCAGCGCCGAGGTGAGCGTGGTGGTGACGTAGCGGGCGCGCTACGGTGCGTCGGGGTTGGTTTCATGGTTACGACGAACGGACCCGGCGTTGCAGGACATTTTTCTCTCGTTGCGCAAGGTGAAGTGCCATGCTCGGGGGACGATGAAAGCGATCGAAGGTTACCACCTGATTAAACCCGACGACCTCGCTTGGCGGCCGTCGAACATGATGAAGATTCCGAACGCGGATTTCCTCGAACGCACCGGGAGCGAGAATCTGAGCGCGCGGCTTTGGCGGATGCCGCCGAAGAGCGCGAATACGCTGCACAAGCATGTCCGGCAGGAGGAATTTTATTTCGTGCTCGAAGGCACGGGCCGGCTGCGCGTCGGCGAGGAGACGCTGACGGTGCCGAAGCACGGCGGGGTGTTGGTCGGGCCGGAGCAGTTGCGGCAGGTGTTCAATGATACGGATGAAGAGGTGCTCTGGCTGGTCGTCGGTGCGCCGGAGGAGCTGGAGTTTCTCCTGGGGTCGAAGTCGCCGATGGACCTGTCGCTCATCTACCCACTGGACCCGAAGCAATTACCCAGGGAACTCGTCGGCGTGGAGTGGCCGCCGAAGGGTTGATGCAAAGAAAGCTGGGAGGAAAGAAATGCCTGAACTAGCCGAAGTGGAATATTTTCGCACACGCTGGGATGCGGGGTTGCGCCAGCGCGTCGCCGAAGTGCTTCTGCATGGCGGAAAGCGCATCTTCCGCGGGAGCGATCCGCGCGCGATAGGGCGGGCATTGCGCGGGGCGATGCTGCTCGGCTCGGAGACGCGCGGCAAACAAATCGCGTTCCGTTTTTCCAAAGGCGCATGGCTCGGCGTGCATCTCGGAATGTCCGGAAGGCTGCGCATCGAGCCTGCGAATTTTCTCCCGGAAAAGCACGACCATCTCGTGCTCTTGCAAAAGCGGCAGGCGCTCGTTTTCAGCGATCCGCGGATGTTTGGCCGCGTGCGTTTTCATTGCGGCAAAGACGCGCCGACGTGGTGGACGGCGCTGCCGCCCGCGGTTACGTCGCGCGAGTTCACACCTGCCGCGCTGCGCAAAATTCTGGAGCGGCGTGCGCGCGCTCCGCTCAAGGCGCTGCTGCTGATGCAGGAATTTTTCCCCGGCATCGGCAACTGGATGGCCGACGAAATCCTCTGGCAGGCGCGACTGCATCCGCGCACCGCGTCGGGTTCGCTCGACGCGGCCTCGCAACGCACGCTCTGGCACACACTGCGCAAAGTCTCGCGCGTGGCTTTGAAAACGATCGGCGTGGACTGGAGCGATCCGCCCGACGACTGGCTCATTCATCGGCGCTGGAAAAAGACCGGCCTTTGCCCGAGGCACGGCACGGGTTTGGAACACGCGACCATCGGCGGGCGAACCACGGCGTGGTGTCCCCTGTGTCAGCCGGCACGGACGCGAAAGCAGAAGTGAGTTTCCCAGATCGAGCCGTTTCGCTATCCAGCACTCATGCTTCGCCCCAGAAAAAAATACACCGTTCACGACATCCAGCAGCTCAAGGGCAAACGCTGCCTGACGCATATTCACGTGAAGTCGCCGGAGGAAGCGGCGGCGGCGGAAGAGGCGGGAGTGGATTTGATGAGTTGCAGCTTCGATTCGCCGGAGGCGCAGGGGCGACTGCCTGCGCTCGTCGCGGCGGCCCCGCACAGCTTTCTCTCCGCGGCGACTCCGCACGGATTGGCGTCGCCGGAAGAGGCGATCCGCGTCGCATTCCGCGCGCTCGAGATCGGGGCCAGTTCGGTTTATTGCTCGGCGAGCCCGTTCATCATCGAGGCGATGGCGCGAGAGCGAATTCCGGTCGTCGGGCATCTCGGCCTCGTTCCCCGGCATGTCACGTGGATGGGCTATCGCGCGATCGGGAAGACGGTCGAGGAAGCGCGGGAACTCCATCGCCGCATGAAGGCGCTGGAGAATGCGGGTGCTTACGCGGCGGAACTCGAAGTCGTCCCGCACAACCTCGCGCGCTGGCTGTGTGCGCAGACGAAGCTGATCCTCATGTCCCTCGGCTCCGGCCCCGGCTGCGACACACAGTTTCTTTTTTCCGACGACATCCTCGGCGACTACGAAGAGCGTCCGCCGCGTCATGCGAAAGCTTACCGCAATTTCTCCGCAGAGCACCGCCGCTTGCAGGCGGAGCGGATCGCCGCCTTTGGCGAATACATCGCCGACGTGAAGGCAGGCCGCTTTCCCGAACGGTGTCACCTCGTGGAAATGGACGCGCAACTTCTCGACGAGGTGGTGCGCTCCATCCCGGCGCGCTAAGAGCTTGCGGACGCGGCGCTTTCGCGAGACGTGAGCGTTTCCCGATGAAGACCACTCTCCGCGTATTCGCCTATGTCCGCCGCTATCCGTGGATGGCCGCGGCCACGCTGCTCTGCGCGATCCTTACGACGATGACGGTCACGGTGTTTCCGAAGGTGACGCAGCTCGTGCTCGACGATGTGCGCGCGGGGCGCGGCGACCGCCTCGTGTGGCTGGTGCTCGCAGCGGCGGGTGCGTTTCTGGCGCGCGATTTTTTCAATGCACTGCGCATCGTGCTGAACAACACGTTCGAGCAAAAGATCATCTTCGATTTGTACAGCAATCTTTACGCACACATCCAGCAAATCCCGCTGACGTGGTTCGACAATCGCGCGACGGGCGACATCATGACGCGGCTGCTCGAAGACGTGACATGGTCATGGTAACACCAGCTTGTAGAAACGTTGCGGGAAGTAAAAGGCTTCTGCGTCGAAAATGCTGAAGGTTGCATCCTCGGCGACGAAGTCTTGCAAGAGATCCCATGTGTAGAGATCGGGTGAGGCTAATAGCTGGTAGTGTAATCCAGGCACTCCGCTGAAGATCAGTTCAAACACGCCGTCCGGTTGGGAACCAAGGGCGTATAGCAAGGGTAGTGGCCCGCTAATGCCGCCCGATGGGTCGCTGAAAACGATAATCGGATTCGATCCGCCACCGGCTGACGATCTGGCAAACCTCACGGGACCATCGCCTCTCGGTTCCAAACGCAGCCCCGGCTTATTCAGCAGGAAATCAACGGCGTAGTTTCCCTTTCGGATATTGATGGTGCCGCCGTTTCCGGTGTTGGTGTAGCCTTCCTGCATGTTTCGATATGGGTTGGCGAGGCTTCCGTTGCGACTTCCGTCCGTATTTCGGTAGTCCACGTAGGTCACGGGAGAAGTCGGACCGGCTGTGAATGAAACCTGGTCCAGCCAGCCCCGATCCTGGCCCGCGCTTCCCGAAACACCTTTCACGTAAGTCCACTGGATTGTGTGCGTCCCACTACCGAGGCTCAGCGTTATCTGCTTCCAATCTGTCTCTTTTGAAATCGATCCGGCATCCCTGCCGTCCACCGATACTCGCAGACCGTCCAAAATGTCGGAAGATACTTTCCACCAAAAACTCAAGATGCCCGGCCCACTAAGGTTCGTTCGCACCCACGACTCCTGATTGTCACCGATCGCGCCGCTGATCGCTGCATCCGTTCCGTCGTGCGTCATCGTCGTCTGCCCAAACCACGGTGCGGCACCGCCGGTCGTCCAAGTCAGCCCTACCCCGTCGAGGGCGCTATTCAATGTCACCGAAGTGACATTGATCGCCATCGTTCTCGCTGTGGGATCGCGGTTGGCCCCGCCGCCAACCGCGATGCCGTCGTCTTGAACTCGGAAGGTAAAGCTCGTGTACGGTGTGCCGTTCGCTCCGGGTGGCGGTGTGAACTTGAGTTTCCCAGCGGCGAGATCTGCGGCGGAGACAATCGCGGCGGCAACCACCGGAGCCCCATTATTGCGGAGGGTGCCCGCTCCAGGCAGGGTCGCGACCATCACGCCGGAGAAGTTGTTTGGCGGTGTGTCGTTGGGGTCGCTGAACGGAAAGTCTTTCACGAGAAGCGTGAACGGCAATCCATTGTCCAGAATGGTTACCGCGCTGTCCGCACCGACAGGGGCTTGATTTGGTGGGAGAATCGTCAAGCCGAGCGTCTTTTGGGTAGTCGCCGTATCGCTGCCGGTTGCTGTTACGGAAAAGGAGAATGGACCCGCCGTCGTTGGCGCGCCGCTCAGCACGCCACTCGCGCTCAATTGCAGGCCATTCGGTAAAGTGCCACTGGCGCTCCAGATGTAAGGTGGCACGCCACCAGTCGCCGTGAGCGTTTGACTGTAAGGGACGCCAACACGGCCAGCGGGCATCGGTGTCGGCGTAATGATCGTGACGGGGATCGCCTGGCTCGCAGCGAGGACGGCTGCGGCAGCATCGACGCGACCGTATCCGTAGTAAGGGTTCTTTCCGCTTGCGTCGTAAGTGACGTTTCCAACTTGTTTGTCGCAGGTGTTGTGCATCAATACGCGCAACTGCGATGCAGTAAGCCCCTGATTTACCGATAGCATCAGAGCGCCAATTCCAGCAGCCAACGGACAAGCTGACGATGTGCCGCTAAAATCAGCGTTATAGTTGGAATCCACTCCTGCGTTTACACCCGCACTACTCCCCGTATTGTAGCCATTCGCACCCGTGCGGTCAGTCGTATAGATACCTCCCATTCCGCCGCCGCTCGGTGCTACGAAGTCAAGTTTGTCTCCGTATTGGCTGTAGTCTGCACGGTAATCGAAATCGGTGCTGGCACCAACCGCAATGACATCGGGATGACTGGCTGGGTAAGCAACTCCTGAGGGTATAGCTGGAACCCCAGATTTGTGAAATATCCGAACACCGTCATAATAAAAATTAAAGTAATCAAACGGTTCACTTGAATACCAGGCATGAAAAGTTAAAAAGCCACTTGGAACAGATTTTGTTACCTGTAAATAGGTTGATTGCGAATTACCTATGTTACCGGCACGTACACCAAAAGAACTCGGGCCATCCCACCCCGTGTAGGAATGATTGCCATTAACACCGTTTTGGACGATGCTCCACGGAATAGTACTCGTAGTCCACCCAGACGGCAGGGTTGTGTTCTCAAACCGTTCAATCGCTCCGCCCGGAAAAACAATGCTATCCAACCATACGGTATTGTCACCGACAGGGAGGATGTCAGTACCGTTTTTAACAAACTCCCATTTGAATGTATGGGTGCCGGCCGGAATTCCAGTTAGTTGAAACGTTCCCCAGCCGCTTCCTCCATTTCCTGATGACACAAATACGGGGCATCCTTTTCCATTGCGGCCTTGGGTCGCAGCCCAATGCAGGGCGTCATCAATCGTTTGACTCTGGTCAAATCCCCCAAGACTAACGCTGATAACATCCGCTCCTCTCCACCTACCTTGTCCATTCTTGGTCTGACCTGCCGCATAATAAAGGGCTTCTGAAAAGGCCGCGCCATCAAGGTGGTCGCCATTTGAATTTGACTGAAGCACACGGATCGGAAGTAGCCGACTTGTGAAGGCGATGCCAGCCACTCCTATACCATTGTCGCCTCGAGCCGCAGCAACCCCTGCGGTGGCGGTTCCGTGTGAATCATAAGCGGTTTTTGGATTGGGATTGCTCCATTGGCTTGCCGTTGTTCCCGAGGAATGGGAGGCATCAAAATCCCATCCATAGACATCATCTTCCCATCCGTTGCCGTCGTCGTCTATCCCATTCCCAGCGATTTCACCTGCATTGATCGCTAGATTAGGTTCTAGGTCCGGGTGATTTGTTTGTGTCCCATTATCGAGAATCGCGATGATCGCACCACTTCCCGCGGTCGTAGGCCAAGCCTCGGGTGCATTGACGTCCGCAATGGTTTTTCCGCCATTCTGGCTAGTGTTGTTGAGGTGCCATTGACTCGCATAGAAAGGGTCAAATGAATGGAGATCGACCTGGCTGAGGAAATTTGGCTCGGCCCATTTGATGCGATTGTCCTGCGCGCGGCGTTCCACGTCCGCGAAGATGCCCTCGGCGGTGGCATTGGAGAAGGCAATCACGAATTGATCCGGCGTTCCGGCCAGCGGGCGCGTGTTTTTCCACTCCGGTCCGAAATACGCCTTTGGATCGACTTCGGGGAGAACCCGGACGATCAGTTCCCCGGTGGCAATCAGCCGATTGCCGGTCTCCGGGCTGATGAAGACCGGATCGACTTGCCGCCCATCCGCCGCCTTTCGCGCGGCTGCGAGAATGCGCGCCGTGCGTTCCGGCTCTTTCATCTGCCGCTGCCGCTCTTCGTCCGAACTTTTCAGGACGACGATCGCTCCGGCGTGTTCCGACTCGACGGTATAGCCTTCGAGCGGCGCACCGGGAACAGTCAGTTTTTGAACGACTACGTTTTGGTCCTCGCGCGGAACACGGAGTGCAATGGCACCCGCAAGGCGGCGAAGTCGCCGCGGACCTCTCGGTGTGGCGTACGAATCACCCGCTTCAACGCTGTTTGCGAGTTGATCGGCTTTGCTTGGAGTTCCGCGTGGCGGAGGCGCTTCGTTCGCATCGACAGTCTGAAGAGTCGCGGACACGATGTCTTCTGTGCGATCCGGTGTCTGGGGCTCTGGCGCATTCGCGCCCTGTGCAGGAGCAGGTGGTGGCGCTTCATCCGCGCGTGGCTCCGCTTTCATCGCCAACTGAGAATCTCCCGCCGCCCGCATCCCGTCGGCAGCAGCTTGCAGCCCGGAGCTTGGATGTTTCGTTTGCTCAGCCGAACGAGAGAATTGGGAATAGCAAATCCAACACGACAGGGCTGCGAGCAGGAGTCCGCCACCCCAGAGGACGAGTCGGCGGAGAGTGATTGTGGATGGTGACGATTTCATCGGGTTTCCTCCAGCGGGTTCATTTTTTTGGTTGTTTGGAAATTGTTTAGCGGCGTTGGATGGCGACGAGGACGAGGCCGTGGCCTTCTTTGAGGGTGCCGAGGGCGGTGCCGAGGATGGCCCCGGTGGCGCGGGATTTGTCGGTGGCGCGCATGGCGTGGCCGGGGGTGGAGGAAGTGGTGAGAGCGGTGCCGGGTTTGATTTCGCCGAAGGAGGCATCGGCTAGTACGTAAGCGCGCCCCACCATCGCGACGGCGTGCGCACCGTCGGCCACTCCGGGCTGATGCAGCAGCAGGCCCGCCGAGATGCCGCCCGCGCCGCCGACCACACCGATGACCGATTCGTCGTATTCCCGCGCGGCCACACACAACCGCCCCTCGCGCTCCGGGTCGGCGCAGACCACCGTGCCGGGCACAACCTCACCCGCGATGTCGAACTTCTCGGCGAGGTCGGCCCCGGACAGGTCTAGCACCTGACACTTGATGGTGCCGGCCACATCGAGTTTTGCCATCGGTGTTGGGGTGCCGATGCCGATATTGCCGTTGGTCTGAACCACGAATTTTTGATCGGCCACTGGAGATGCGGTGCCAATACCGAAGGAGTCTGAGCCATAAATTCCCCCTACGCTCCATCTATCAACGCCACCACGACGCAAAGTAAGGAGCGATGGCCTTGAAGCATTATCCGCCGGAGAATCAATTACCAGCCTGCCGAGATTTGAACCATCAGACTGTTTGAAAATAGCAATCGGACCGTTTGGTTGATTACCAATGACGTGAAGACTTGTTTCCGGGGAAGGCGTACCGATGCCGACGTTTCCCTCGGCTGTTAGGCGCATTACCTCAATGCCATTGTGTCCTACTCCATAATCGAAGTCGGTTGTGTTATTGGTGATGAATTGGAAATAACCACCGGGCCTTGATCGCCCTGCGATGAGATAATTCGCGCCATTGTTTCCGAGTTGCACCGAAGTCCAATCCATGGACGAGCTAAATTCCGCTGATGAATTCTGATAGCGGGCGATGAAATGGTTCAATTCTGTCACAGCGATGTTGCCAGCGACATGGAGCTTGTATTGAGGGTCTGATATGCCACCAACGCCGACCTTGCCGCCAGCGGCGACATCTACGGCATGATTGGACGTATTACTTGGATCGACGAGGAAGGATTGAGCGGAGGCCATTCCGGGCAGAACGGCCATGGCGACGAGGGAGAGGAACGATTTGGTTTTCATGGGATTGGCTTGCTTCGATTTGGGTGGACACCTTCGGGGCGGTGGGTGGATTGGAGGGGATGTCAGCGGCGCTGGAGGGCGGTGAGGACGAGGCCCCTGCCTTGCTTGAGGCTGGTCAGGGCGGTGCCGAGCACGGCGCGGTTGGCGCGGGTGTCGTCGGTGGCTTTCATGGCGTGGCCGGGCGTGGCGGCGCTGGTCAGTTCGTCGCCGGGCTTGATGGCACCGTGGGAAGCATCGGCCCAGACATACACGCGGCCGGTCATGGCCACGGCATGTGCGCCCTCGGCGGCGGTGCCCGGCTGGTGGAGCACGAGGCCGGTGTTGATGCCGCCCGCGCCGCTCAACACGCCAATGGCCGAGCGGTCATACTCCCGCGCGCAGACGTGCAGCTTGCCTTCGTTCGCGGGGTCGGGGCAGACCACCATCCCAGGGACAAACTCGCCGGCCACGTCGAACTTCTCCGCCAGGTCGGCCCCGGATAAGTCCACTACCTGACACTTGATCGTGCCGACTACTTCGAGTTTGGCTGTCGGGGATTTCGTGCCAATGCCAACGTTGCCACCATTCACGATAGCCATCACCACATGGTCATTGACACCGAATTCAATGGGGTTGGGACCATACGCCGCAATCACCAACGCCCGAGCCGTATCGCCAGTCAGATACCCTGAGGGCAGTGCCGTTTCTTGACCGATAACGTGTGTAAATAAGCCGCCGTCAGAATTGTCCTTGAATCGAACAAATGCTCCTTTGCCGTGTGCGCTGGTTTCAAGAAGTAAACCACCCGATCTATCACTGCCGCCATCAACATGAAGCGTCATTTGTGGGTTCGACGTGCCGATGCCAACGTTGCCATTGTAGTTGAGGAAAAAATCAGACTCGATTCCTCTCGGCGTTAAAGACACTTTCCGCCCCAAGCCAAATTCAGCCATCATGGTCCAAACGACATTTGCGCCTGCGGTGGCGGGCGGTGCCCCATAAATCCTAATCTTACCGCCAGCGGGATCATTCAGATAGCCGCCGATTGCCGCCGCAGACATAAAGTAGCTCCCGTCGTGCTTGTAAACGGTATTTCCAGTTTCAAACAAATTCCCGTTCACAGATGCCGCAGCATCCTTTTTGGCAGCATTGAAGAGCAGCCCATAACTCATGCCCCACCTTCTTGATGCCAGCTCGGTGTACAGCTGACCATCGTCCAGCGAAAAGCGGATTGTATCCTCATCGCCCGCGAGCGCCAAGCGAGTAGAAGGTGTCGGTGTCCCGATGCCGATGTTGCCGCCGGGCGCAACTTCGAGTGCGTGATTGGAAGTATTGCTCGGATCGACGAGGAAGGATTGGGCGAAGGCCATTCCGGGTAGAACGGCTACGGCAGTGAGAGAGAGGAACGATTTAGTTTTCATAGGTTGTAGTTGCCCCTAGTTTTAGTGTTCACCCTCGGGGCGGCGGGGTGGATGAGTGGACATTGATGATTCGGGTGGATTCGGCGATTTCGTAAGTGATCCGGGATCGGGCAAAGTTCACCCATTGAACGGTCGATCCGGCGGGAGTTGGAAGGCGCGGCGGGTGGGGGCATTGTCGGAATCGGTGTAGGGCCACAGGGCGTCGGCTGCGTGCTGGATGGCCATGCGGCGGGCGTTGATCTTTTTCACCAGTTTGTCGCGGGCGATGCGGTCCTGGCCGGCCTGCTCGTCGCTCTCCTGCTGGGTGGCGGTGGCTTCCTTGTAGTCTTTGACCGCCTGGGCGATGGCGGCGAGGGAGGCGGGGGTTTTGAAGCCGGGCAGGTCGTCGGTGCCGGCCTGGCCCTGGAGGGTGGCGGCGTTTTGCAGGAAGGTGGCGCGGTTGGGATTGAGGCGCTGCCCGATGAGGTAGCCTTCGGTGGAGAAGTTCGTGGCCGGGTCGTCGTCCTCGGCGAGCATCCGGTGCTTTTGCTTGGCGGCGGCCTGGATGCTCTGGAGGATGGTGACGAGGGCGCGCTCGGCGTCGCTGGCATTCAGGGTGGCGGGTTGCTGGCCGCTGTTCGCCTGGCCGGTGTCGGCCATTTTCTGGCGGGCCTCGGCGATGGCGGCTTCCATGCCATTCACATAGGCATCGTCGATGTCCTTCGTGGCGAGCGGGGCCTTGTGCTGGTCGCCGCGTGCGACGGGGAGGAGGTCTTCGGCGTGCTGGATGTCCTGCACTTGCGCCTGGTTGAAGTAGCCGTTGGGCTGGGTCTTCGGGGCGGGCGGCGTGGGCGGTGTGGGAGGTTTGTCGGGCATGGTGGGGATTCGTTGAGGGTTGAGGGTTGAGGGTTGAGTGATTGGCGGTCAGTTAGCGGTGAGCGGTGCTCAGTGGCGGGAGCGGGTTGAGTGGCGAAGTTTTGGCAGGGACAGGGAAAATCGGGGCGGTGTTGGCGAATTTTTCATCGGTGTTCGCGAGTTTGAGAGTGCGGACAGGGAGTTTGCGCGGGCTGTGAGGGAATCGGCGGACGCCGACAGGGAGTGCGCGGTGGCTGACAGCCGGGTGGCGGTGACCGTTGGGGAATTTTTGTTGGCGGACAGGGAGTGCGCGACCGCTGCTGGCGGATTTTTCGACGGGCGCAGGGAAGGCGCACGCATTGGCAGGGAGTGCGCGCACGGGTGCAGGGAAATTTCCGGCGGGCGCAGGGAGTATTCCGGGAAGGATGGAAACGCGGATGCGAATCGCGGCGATTCGGCGCGAGGAAACACGCGAGGCGCAGCAACGGGCGGCGTTATGTCCAAGTCCCCTCGTGTCCAAGTTGCACTCGGGCACGAGGAGATATTGAAAATTCCGTCTAAGAGACTGTGTAAAAAGTCCATCTTCTAGAGATTTTAGTACTTGTACGAATTGGAGGAATGGGTTGGAAAGCTTGGGATGCCAAACCAAGAACC
>JAYVRQ010000613.1:0-12857 GCA_043776145.1 Chthoniobacteraceae bacterium | reverse complement strand
TGGCTCCGCGCAGGAACTGTCCCTTAATCGAGCGCGGCTCCTTTGCCACCACCGGCACGAGCGGGATGCGCCAGGCGTTCGTCCCCGTGTAGTTCTGCGGCAGCGGCACCTGCTGCTGCCACGCGGTGATGCCCACCATCATGTTGTGGGTCGGCAGTCCATTGCTTTCCACGAAAAGGAAACGCTCATTCCAGCGCGTGCTCACCAACGGCGCGAATGCGGCGAAGATGGCCGCCTGTGCGGGGCGGTTGGTGGCGTTGGCCCCGCGCACGCGCTCGATGGCTTGCGCCTGGGCGAGGAGGATCTCCGGTGGCCGCACGCTCCAATCGTAATGCGGATGCGCCTCGCCGCTGCCGATGTCGTGGGCGCGCGTGGATGCGGGGCTGCCGAACGCGGCCAGCAGGATGAGCGACGCGAGAAGACGAGGGTGGATTTGCATTAGTTCACTCTGTCTGCTTGAACCTTAAGGGAACGTGAAGGGCGTGCGGTGGTGTGGAGTCGCTGGGTCCGCTTGCGGACATCGAAAAGACCAAGCCGTCATCCTGAACGGAGTCCCCGGCGGGCGCAGGCGGGCGGGGACGCAGTGACGGATCGCTGAATGAAACGCGGGCGGAGGCGGCGGGAGTGATACCCCGCGTTTCTCACCGGACCGCCTCCGCCCACGGAGAGTCAGCGATCCTGCACTTCGCCATTGTCGCAAAGCCTCTCATGGCTCCGTTCAGGATGACGGCACGGATTTGGTGGCTCCGCAGGAATGAAGGTCTCGCGGCGTGAGGGCGCAGGGCGTTTCGTTGCGAACGGCATCGCCTCCGCCAGTGATGGTCAGCTCCGCAGGCACCTCGAAATTTCAGAACACACGTTCCCCTCTATTTCTGCGCGAGCTTCACGGGTTCTTAAGGTAGGGAACTCCACGCTGACTGCCTTTCCATGCGAATCCTCGTCGTCGAAGATGAACCCGATCTGCTCCGCGGCCTCGCGCGGTCGCTGCGCGAGGAGGGCTATGCCGTGGACACTGCGGCGGACGGGGAAGACGGGCTCTGCAAGGCCGAGAGCGTGAACTACGACGCGGTGGTGCTCGACGTGATGCTGCCGCGCCTCGATGGCTGGGAGGTGCTGCGCCGCCTGCGGGCGACGAAGAAGACGCCGGTATTACTGCTAACTGCGCGCGACCGGTCGGCGGATCGCGTGCGCGGGCTGGACCTCGGCGCGGACGACTATCTGGTGAAGCCGTTCGATCTGCCCGATCTGCCCGAGCTGCTCGCGCGGCTGCGGGCGCTCATCCGCCGCAGTGCCAGCGCGGCGCGTTCGGTCATCGAACTCGGCGACGTGCGGATCGATCTCGCGGCGCGCACGGTCGCGCGCCATGGGAGCGTAATCGTGCTCACCGCGCGCGAATATGGGCTGGTGGAATATCTCGCGCTGCACTGCGGCGAGGTTGTCACGCGCACCACGCTTTTCGAGCACCTTTTCGACGACACCGACGACACGCTTTCCAACCTGCTCGACGTGCATGTTTCCAATGTCCGCAAGAAACTCGGCCACGCCTTCATCGCCACGCGACGCGGCCACGGCTATTGCATTGAGGCGTGATGCGCTTTCCCAAATCCATCCGCTGGCGTCTGCAGCTCTGGTATGGAGCGCTGCTCGTGGCCGTGCTCGGCGGGTTTGGGTTTACGGCCTTTCATTTGGAAAAGGCGCGACGGCTCCGTCGGATCGACGAGGGACTGCACGCGCGCATCTCCGTGCTAATTGAGGTGCTGCGCGCCGCGCCGGAGCGCAGTCCCGACAAGAAGCGCCAGCCGGAAATTCGCCTCGCGCCGGGACAGTCCGCGCTCTTCGATGATCCCGACGGGCACTATTTCGTCGTCTGGATGCAAGGGACGGAGCCGATCATCGTTTCTCCGCACGCGCCGGTGGGCATCGCCAAGCCGCGCAGCGGCGATGCCCCGGTGCGAACCCGCGGGGATTTTCGCGAGTCGCTGCTCTTCGCCGCTCCCGTCAATTGCTTGCTCGTGGGTCGCCCGATTTCTCGCGAGCAGGCCGATCTCCAGACTCTCGCCGCGCTCCTCGCGGTGGTGGGCGGGGTGGTTTTTGCCGCGGGATTCCTCGGCGGTTGGTGGCTGGTGACGCGGGCGCTGCGGCCCATCGCGGAGATCAGCGCCACGGCGGAGAAAATCGCCGCCGGCGACCTCGCGCAACGCATCGCCAGCACCGACCCCGACAGCGAACTCGGCCAACTCGCCGCCGTGCTCAACGCGACCTTCACGCGTCTCGAAACCGCGTTCGCCCAGCAGTGCCGTTTCACGGCCGACGCGGCGCACGAACTCCGCACGCCCGTCGCCGTGCTGCTCACCCAGACGCAGTCCGCGCTCGCCCGCGAACGCACCGCTGCCGATTACCGGGAGACCTTGGAAAGCTGCCAGCGCGCCACGCAGCGCATGCGCCGGCTCATCGAGTCGCTGCTCGAATTGGCGCGCCTTGACGCCGGCCAGGAGCCGCTGCGCCGCGCCGCCTGCGACCTCGCGAGGATCGCCGCCGAGTGCATCGAACTCATCCGCCCGCTGGCCGCCGCGCGCCGTCTCACCGTCCACACCGAGCTTTCTCCCACGACCTGCCACGGCGACGCGGAGCGCCTCGCGCAAGTCGTCACCAACCTCCTCGCCAATGCCATCGACTACAACCACGACGGCGGCGACATCCGCGTGACCACGGAACTTCGCGACGGCACCGCCACGCTCATCGTCGGCAACACCGGCCCCGGCATTCCCGCCGAAAATCTGCCGCACATTTTCGAGCGCTTCCACCGCGCCGACCCCGCGCGCACGGGCACCGCCGGCCACAGCGGCCTTGGCCTGGCCATCGCCCAAGCCATCGTCCAGGCCCACGGCGGCGCGATCACGGCCGCGCGTGAGGAGGGCAGGGGTGCGACGTTTACGGTGCGGCTTGGGTGACCGCTTTCCTGCGCTCAGCGCCACGCGGCGGCGATCACGAGCGCGGCGAGCAATGCGACGGTGATCCAAAAGAGAAACGAGTAGCGGAGCGCGGTGCGGGGCTCATTTTCGCTGAGGCCGAGGGAGGTGGCGATGGCGACCTCGAGTCGCGCGAGGTCGGCCCGAGCTTGCTGCACGGCGGCGAGCGCTTGAGGCTGATTCATCGGGGCGATGCCGCTGTCGGCGAGCATCTGGCCGATCTGGCGATAGGGATCGCCCTTCGCTTTTTCCAGCCCGTGGATCTGCTTTTCGAGAGACTGCCTCTCACGCGTGCGGTCGGAGATTTCGTCGCGGAGGGCGTGGTCAGCCTGTTGAAAATCGGCCTGCTGAATGCGGAGCTTTTCGTCCTCGAGGGCGAGGGCGGAACGGCCGCGGGCCAGCGCTTCCTCCAGCGGGCGGAGTTCGTGGGCAATCTGCTGTTGGCGGAGGCGGATCTCAGTCAGCTCTTTTGGGATCGCCCAGACGCGCCCGCGTCCACGCAGCATTTCACCACGCGCTTCCGCGGTGTCGATGGCGCGCAGTTGGTCTTGTCGCCGGTTCGTCGCGGCGAGTTCTTGGTCCAGGTCGCGAGTGCGCTCCGCAAAATTGGCCTGCATCGTCTGGCGCTCCGTGAGTTGTCTTTCCGTCTCGGCCACGGGCGCGGCGACTTGGGCGCGCGCGGCTTCGAGGAGGGCGCGGGTTTCGTCGGAGCGTTGGAGCGCGGCGGCGCGGGTGTCTTGCAACTGCCGGAGGGCGATGGCGAGCTGCGCGCTTTCATTCGTCAGTCGCGCCTGCTCGCGCTCGACGTTCGTGAGCTGGTCGATGGGCCGCTGCGCGTCGCCCTCGAAATCTGCCTGCTGCCAGCCAAGCAGTCCGAGCGTCGTCTCCGCCTGGCCCAGCCGCCGCCGCGCCACCAGTCGCCGCAGTCGAGTGGCCTGCCGGCCGAGGACGCGCGCCAGTTCGCGGGGAGCTGGCAGGAGTGGGTTCACCTAGTCCTCGGCGGAAGTACTCAGCTTCGCCAGGATGCTGAGATCTTCGAGCGTGGTGGTGTCGCCGGTGATGGCGTTGCCGGCGGCGATCTGCTTCAAAAGGCGGCGCATGATTTTGCCGCTGCGCGTCTTCGGCAGCGCCTCGGCGAAACGGATTTCGTCCGGGGTGGCCACCGGGCCGATGACGGTGCGGACGTGCTTTTTCAGCGCGTCGCGCAGCGCGTAATCGGCCTTCACGCCCTGCTTCACGGTGACGAAACAGACCACGCCCTGGCCCTTGATTTCATCGGGACGCCCGACCACCGCGGCCTCGGCGACCGCCGGGTGCGAGACGAGCGCGCCCTCGACTTCCGCGGTGCCGAGCCGGTGTCCGGCGACGTTCAGCACGTCATCAATGCGGCCGATGATGAAGAAGTTTCCCGCCTTGTCGCGCCGCGCGCCATCGCCGGCGAAATACATCCCTTTGAACTCGCTCCAATACGCTTCCTTGTAGCGCGCTTTGTCGCCCCAGACCGAGCGCAGCATCGAGGGCCACGGTTTGCGGATGACCAGCTTGCCCATCGTATCGGGCGGCACTTCCTGGCCGTCGTCGTCCACGACCGCGGCATCCACGCCGAAGAACGGCAGCGTCGCCGTTCCCGGCTTCGTCGGCGTCGCGCCGGGCAGCGGCGTGATCATGTGCCCGCCGGTTTCGGTCTGCCACCAGGTGTCCACGATCGGGCAACGTCCGCCGCCGATGACGTTGTGATACCACATCCACGCCTCGGGATTGATCGGCTCGCCGACCGTGCCGAGCAGTCGCAGCGAGGAAAGATCGTGCTTCTTCACATGCTCATCGCCCCACCGGATGAACGCGCGAATCGCCGTCGGCGCGGTGTAGAAAATCGTCACCGCGTAATCCTCGATGATTTTCCAAAAGCGCGAATTGTCCGGCCAGTTCGGAGCGCCTTCATACATCAGCACCGACGCGCCCATCGCGAGCGGGCCATAGACCATGTAGCTGTGGCCCGTGACCCAGCCGACATCCGCCGTACACCAATACACATCGTCGTCGCGCAGATCGAAGACGTACTTGCAGCTCGTGAACGCGCCGACCAGATAGCCGCCGGTCGTGTGCAGAATTCCCTTCGGCTTTCCCGTCGAGCCGCTCGTGTAGAGGATGAAAAGCGGATGCTCGCTGTCGAGCGCCGCCGCGGGGCATTTGGCATCCACGTATTCGAGTTCGCGATGCCACCACACGTCGCGCCCCGCCTCGATGTGGACCTCGTTTCCGGCGCGTTTGAAAACGATCACGCTCTTGATCGTCGGAGCCGCGCCGCCGCTCAGCGCATCATCGACGTTCTTTTTCAAAGGCACGATCGACCCGCGCCGGTAGCCGCCATCCGCCGTCACCACGAGCGTCGCCCCGCAGTCATTGATCCGATCACGAATGCTCTCCGCCGAAAACCCGCCGAAGACCACCGAATGCACCGCGCCGATCCGCGCGCACGCGAGCATCGCCACCGCCGCCTCCGGCACCATTGGCATGTAAATGATGACGCGGTCGCCGCGCTTCGCACCCTGCCGCTTCAACACATTCGCGAACCGGCACACCTCGCGATGCAACTGCTGATAAGTCAGCACACGCTTCTCGCCCGGCTCGCCCTCCCAAAGGATCGCCGCCTTCGTCTTCCGCGCCCCGTCGAGATGCCGGTCGAGACAGTTCTCCGACACGTTGATCTTCCCGCCGACAAACCACTTCGCGAACGGCAGTTTCCAATCGAGCACCTTCGTCCATTTTTTCTGCCACACGAGTTCCGCCGCCTCGCGCGCCCAAAACTTTTCGGGCTTCTTCACCGACTCGATCCACAGCTTCCGATACTGTGCGAGCGACGAGATGCGCGCCTTTTTGGAAAACTCCTTCGCCGGTTTGAAGACGCGATTTTCGACGAGATTCGATTCGATGTGCTGGCTCATGGGAAAGTGCGCGCATCCCTACCAGCGAAGCGTGCGCGGCGACAATTCAAACTTCCCCGACCCGCCGTTTTTTAGAGACGCCTTAAAACTGCACGCTGAATCCCGCGCGCACGCGGTAGTCGGGCACGATTTGGAGCGCGGAGTTTTCGATGCTCACGGGGATGCCGAGTTCCACGTCGGCGGAGATGCGGTCGCGCCAGGTGCCGCTGAATTTCGGCCCGAGATACACGGCGGTTAGCGCGGTGTCTTCGGCGCGCTCGCCGCGAAATTTGTCCTTCCCCTTCGTCTCGCCGGAGCAGACGAACTGCACGGCGACGGTCAGCTCCGCGTCGTCTTTCAAATAAAATCCGGGACCGCCGCTCCACGAAAAATCGTTCGCGTAACGATAGCTGTGGTCGCCCTTGCTGCGGATCGCGTACTGCATGTCGGCGGTAAAAAAGGCGCGCTTAAGCCGCGCGTAGATGCTGCCGCCGACGATGCCGTCGAACGAGCCCGAGCCGAGCGCGAGGTCGTGGCCATGCACGCCGCTCGCGGGCAGCGCGCCTTCTTCCTCAGCGCCTTCCTCTTCCTCCTCTTGCAGCCGGTCGCTGCTGCCGGTGGGCAGTTTCACGCCGCCGGTGAGCTTGGCCATGAAGGTGAAATCCGCGCTGTTTTCGTAGAGCGGAATGAAGCTCGCGAGCAGCGATACATCGCCGATCCCGGACTCCACACCTTTTTCGGTGCGATCCCCGGCGGTGCGGCGGAAGGCGCGATGAATGAGCGGGACATTCACCTGCATCGAGAAACGGCGCGTGATGCCGTAGCCGAGGAAAAGCTGCGTGTTCGAGCTGTCGAGATACTGGTCGGCGTCGTTGTCGATGCGGCGGCCATCGACCTGGATCGTGTTGAAGCGGGTGAACTGTTCCGTGGCACCGAAGAAAAAACCGGCACGCGGTTCCCACGGATGATTGATAAGCGAGCAGCCGCACAAGTCGCACGCGAATGTGCGCGCGGCGGTGAGCGCGAGAATGAGTGCGAGGCGTCCGGGATGAGGCAGGGATGAAAACAAGGCGCGCATTTAAGAGCCGGCGCGCGCGGTGTCAATGGGCGCTCCCAATCCGCTTTCCGGCTAAGATTTCGCGAGGGCTGACATTCTTGAGAAGCCACTCACGCCGCCATGTCTTTGCCTCGCTTCTTCGCCCCGCTCGTCGCTCTCGCCGCCACCGCATTTGCCGACGACAAATTTCCGCCGATGCCGCCGGTGAAAGCGCACACGCCCGCCGAGACGATCGCGTCCATCCAACTGCCGCCGGGATACCGTCTCGAACTCGTGCTCAGCGAGCCGGAGATTAAGGAGCCGGTGATTGCGAACTTCGATGGGAACGGGCGCATGTTCGTCGCCGAGATGCGCAGTTACATGCAGGACATCGACGGAAAAAACGAACTCGATCCCGTCAGCCGCGTGTCGCTGCACTGGTCGTCGAAGGGCGACGGCGTTTATGACAAACACACGGTTTTCGCGGACAAGCTGAAGCTCCCGCGCATGATGCTGCCGCTCGATCAAGGCCAGCTCTTGATTGGCGAGACGGACACGAATGACGTCTTCCTTTACACCGACATGGATGGCGACGGCGTCTCGGATAAGAAGGAGCCATTTTTCATCGGCGGCGCGCGAGGGGGAAACTTGGAGCATCAGCCGAATGGTCTCGTGTGGGCGATCGATAACGGCATTTATTCGACCTACAACAACTACCGCCTGCGCTGGTCGCCGAAGGGTGCGATCAAGGAGCCTGCGGCACCGAACGACGGGCAGTGGGGCGTGTGCCAGGACGATCACGGCAAAGTTTATTTTGTGAACGCGGGCGGTGAGACCGGGCCGGTGAGCTATCAAGTGCCGGTAGTGTATGGCGCGTTCAATCCAAAGGAGCGATTTGCGCCAGGCTTCGATGTCGTGTGGCCGCTGGTGGGGATGGCGGATGTGCAGGGCGGCACCGGGCGCTTCCGGCCCGAGGACAGGACGCTGAATCATTTCAGCGCGACCGCCGGGATCGAAGTGTATCGCGGCGACCGGCTCCCCGCCGAACTGCGCGGCAACGTCTTTTTCGGCGAGCCGGTCGGGCGTCTCGTGCGGCGCTCGCTGGTCGAATCGAAAGGCGGGCTCACCACTTTGAGCAATCCGTATCAGGATGCGAAGTCGGAGTTCCTGCGCTCGACCGATCCATGCTTTCGCCCGCTGAATCTCACGACCGCGCCGGATGGCACGCTCTACATCGTCGATATGTACCGCGGCATCATTCAGGAGGGAAACTGGGTGCGCGAAGGCTCGTATCTGCGGAAGGTCGTCGAGCAGTACGCTTTTCAAAATGTCGTCGGCTACGGCCGCATCTACCGGCTGTTGCATGACACGACGAAGCCCGGCCCGCAGCCGCACCTGCTCGATGAAAAGCCCGCCCAACTCGTCGCGCATCTCGAACATCCGAACGGCTGGTGGCGCGACACCGCGCAAAAACTCCTCGTTGTGCGCGGGGACAAATCCGTCGCGCCCGCGCTCGTCGCGATGGCGCGCGGGAGCAAAAATCATCTCGCGCAAATGCACGCGCTTTGGACGCTCGAAGGACTCGGCGCACTCGAGGCCGCGCTCGTCCGCGAGAAGCTGAAGGACGCGCATCCGCAAGTCCGCGCGACGGCGATCCGCGTGAGCGAGTCGCTTTACAAAGCGGGTGACAAATCCTTTGCCGCCGACGTGCAGGCGATGGCGGCGGACAAGGACACCGATGTCGTCATCCAATCGGCGCTCACCGCGAAGCTGCTCGATTTGCCCAACTGGAAAACCACGCTCGAAACGCTCGCGTCTGCCGATCCCGCGCCCGGTTTGAAACTCATCGCAAACGCCGTGCTGCATCCGCCCCAAACCATCGCGAAAAATCAATTCACGCCCGAGCAACTCAAACAACTCAAGGCCGGCGAGACGATTTACCAGACGCTTTGCACCGCGTGTCACGGCGCGGATGGAAAGGGAATGCCGATGGTCGGAGCCGCGCCCGGCGCGCGCCTCGCGCCTGCGCTTGCGGGATCGAAGACCGTGCTCGGTCATCGCGACGGGCCGATCTACGTGCAACTCCACGGACTCATCGGCGACATCGGCGGGAAAAAATACGAGGGACAGATGATCTCGATGGCGACAAACGACGACGCCTGGATCGCTTCTGTGCTCAGCTTCGTCCGCAACAGTTTCGGCAATCGTGCCAGCTTCATCGCACCGCAAGAGGTCGCGCGTGTGCGCAACGCGACGAAGGCGCGCACGCAGCCGTGGACCATCGCCGAATTGCGCGCCGTGCTGCCCCAGCCGCTCGCGAATCGCCAGGAATGGAAACTTTCCGCCAGCCACAACAACGCGGGTTGCGCGGCGGCGATCGACGGCGATGCCGGTTCGCGTTACACGACCAACGCCTCGCAGACGCCCGGCATGTGGTTTCAAATCGAGCTTCCGCGCGAGACGGGGGTGGCTGGAGTGCAGTTCGATTCCAGCAAATCGCCGCGGGATTATCCGCGCGGATACAAGACCGAGCTTTCGAGCGATGGACAAAAATGGACCGAAGTCGCGAGCGGAAAAGGCAGCGAACCCGTGACGGAAATCGAGTTCCCGCAGGCGAACGCGAAGTTCATCCGCATCACGCAGACCGGCGCGGTGGACGGACTCTTCTGGTCGATCCACGAACTGCAAATTCTCGCCCGCACAGGCGGAAAATAGCGGAAGTGCGGAGTGAGATCACGCGGCGCAGCCGCAACAAAAAAGCCTGTCATTTCGACCGGAGCGCCGGCGGGCCAGCGGTTCGGTCGAAATGACAGGCTTTTGGATTATTCCTCCTCCGGGAGCGGTTGGTCTTTTGTCTCCGGTGCAAAGAGCAGCGTCACCAGACCGATGAGAAAAATCACGCACATCGTCATCGCGGAATAACGCAGCGGGAGCGGAGCGGCGTGGCCTTTGGCGGCGAAGAATTTCGACAACTCGGACGAATAGAAACTGCCCGCTGCGGCGGCGAAGCGTCCGAGATTGTAGCAAAACGAAACGCCCGTGCTGCGCAGGCGGCTGGGAAACAGTTCCGGCAAATAGATCGCGAAACCTGCGAAGACGCCTAGCTGCGCCGCGCCCATGAGCGGCATCATCCAGTAGGCGTCCTGCGGCGAGTTCATACTGCCATACACAAACGCGGTCACTCCCATCGCCGCGAGGAAGCCGACGAGAAACGCCATGCGCCGTCCCGTGGCATTCGCGAAGCGCGTGAACAGCCACATGCCTGTCGCCGCGCCGAGCATGTTGAGCAGGTAGGCATTCGTGATCGCCTTGCTCACTGCCGGCCCCACCGCGTCGGGCGCGAGTCCGGCTGCCTTGAAGTGCGCGGTGAAAACCGTTTTCTGCAAATCCGGCGCATACTCCGCGATGGCCCACAGGCCGACGACGCCGGTCGAGGCGATGAGCGCGCCGACGACGAGATTTTTGCGCCAGCGTTTGTCCGCGAGCAGCGCGGCATACGGCGCGAAGATGCTCCCCTTTGGCAGCCGACCCTCGTCTTTGAGCCGCTGCCACGGTTCCGGTTCGCGCAGAAATTTTCCCGTGAAAATCACCATCAGCGCCGGGGCCGCGCCGATGAGAAACATCCAGCGCCAGCCTTCACCCGGCGCGATCGACTGCGATTTTTCCAGCGAGTCGATACCCATTTTCGTGAAGCCCGCCGTGACATTCCCAATCGTCGAGAGCACCTGCAAAAGTCCGAGCGATTGCACGCGCGCGGCGGCGGGCACGGTTTCCGCGATGAGCGACACCGCGAGCCCGAACACGCCGCCGACTCCGAGCCCGGTGAGAAAGCGGCAGATCGTGAAATCCAGCGCCGAGCGGCTGAAAAAGCTGAGCCCGGTGAAGCAGGAATAGATGAGGATGGTCAGCGTCAGCATCTTCGCGCGACCGTACTTGTCGCCGAGCGAACCGAAGATCATGCCGCCGATGCCCCAGCCGATGAGAAACCATGCGGTGACCACTTTCGCGAAATCCTGCACGGACTGATCGACGCCCGGCTTGTGCATCAGTGCGGAAAGCGCCGGGATGCGTGCGAGCGAGAAGAGGCGCTGATCGAGGCAGTCGAAAAACCACGCGGCGGAGGCGACGAGGAAGACGAACCAGTGGTACGGCGTGAGCAGTTTCCACCAGGATTTTTCGGGGGTTTGCATTGGCGGGGAAGATGGGTGGCGGCGGGGAGGCGGCCAAGGAAAAAACGGCGGTGGATGTTGAACGCGGCGCAGGAATGTTCCGGGGAGCGCGCGCGTCTCGCGTGTTGGCGAAGGCGTCCCGCCTTCGCGAACTTTCAAAACGCAGCGTTTCGGATTTCGTTCACCGGATTCGCAGCGGCGCGGCAGGGAAGTTCGTTGAGACGGGACGCCTCAACCAGCACGCGAGACGCGCGCGCTACCCGGATATGGACTACGGCAGCGTGGATTTCGCGCGGACGAAATAGCGGGCGGCGCTGGCGGGTGTGGCGCAGCGCCAGACTTCCGTCTTGGTGCCGTCGCCGTTGTCGGTGTTGCTCACGAGCACGCCGCTGGCGGACCAGCTTCCGGCGCTGAGGTCGGGCGACCATTCGATGCTGACCACGGCTTGATCGGGGCTGAACGGGCGGCGGAGGGTGAGCGTGAGATATTTGTCGGTGACGGCGGCGACGGTGTGATTGGCGAGCGCGGCGGTGGGGAGCAGGCTGCCGTTCGCGGCGGTGTTCGTTCCGCCGAGCATGTATTCGAGCGCGTTGCTGAGGCCGTCGAAATCGTCGTCGGCGAGCGGGTCGGTCGCGCTGTTGGCGGCGGCCCACTCGGAGTAAGTCTGGCGATCCGCGCCGCCGGGCGATCCGCCCGCGACGTAGCTCGCGCGCCAGCTTGCGGCGAGGGCGTGGTCGGGGCGCGTCTCCGGCGCGCGGAGGACGAGCGAGTATCCGCCCGCGTCGGCCTGCGTGGGCCACGGCGAGGCGTCGTCGTAGGTGAAATCTTTGATCGTCGCGCCCGCGCCGTAGCTCAGTTTCACTTCCTCGCCGCTGTTGCTGAGGCTGTCGCCTGCGGTCCACTGGCCGGCGATGGGTTTGCCCGCGCCATAACGCGAGTTGAAGGCGGCGGTGTTTCTCACCACGAGCACGCGCGCGCCGGGCGCGAGGCTGGTGATCGCGCTTCCCGCGAAATCGAAATCGACGCCTTTGGTGAAGCGCACGTTCGCGAGATCGAGCGTGAGCGATGGCGAGATGTTCACGAGTTCGAGGTATTCGTAATCGGATTCCGCATACGGAACGGCGGGCGGCGCGGGGTGATACATCAGTTCGCTGACCATCAGGTTGTCCTTGAGTGTCTGGATGTAGTTGGAAGTGCCCGCGGTGAATTGCACCGGCGCGCTCCAGTGGCCGAAGCGGCCCGTCGTGTCGCGATGCCGCACCCGCGCGCGGTACGTGTGACCGACGCGAAGCGCCGTGCCGGGGATCGCGATGCTCGCGTTGAAAGTGAGGAGCGCGCCGCTGTCGTACACGGCCACGGCTTCGTAGATGCGCTCCGCTGTCGGATCGTACTCGGGCGCGGTCGGGTCGGTGATTTCGCCGATGCGCCACTGAATCGCGCCGAACGTCCCCGCGCCCTGCGGATCGCTGAACGCCGTGCTGGTGAACGAGAGTGCGTCCACCGGATAGCCCGCGGTGCCGGTGTAAGTGATGGTCGGTTTCGCGGGGAGCAGCCCCGTGTCGAGCGAGTCGCTGATGCTGTCGAGATACGCCGCGCGTCCGCCCGCGCCGACGGCGGGATCGCCGTTGCCGGCGGTGTCCGTCCAGCCGGTGAAGCAGAATGCCTTCATATCCGTGACCTTCGCCGCCAGGCCACCCGTGTAGGTGATCTGCGCGCCGTTGACCGGCCAGCGCGCGAGGTCGGCGGGGACGAACGCCGC
>JAYVRQ010000612.1:0-3668 GCA_043776145.1 Chthoniobacteraceae bacterium | reverse complement strand
GCGCCGCCGACACCCGCTCCGACGATAAGGTAATCGCGACGAATCATGTCGCGGGTGAAATAGCCTCGCGCATCGGTGCGCTGCTAGAAAATTCCTCGCGCGGAGGAAAATAAGTGCGGCGGGGTTGGGAAAAAGGCCGGTTATGGCGGGTTGTGAAACTGCCGCCGATGGGCTGCTCGTCAAATGCCGCGTAATTTGTTTCCGTGCTTTTCGGCATTCGTTACGGTCTCGATTTGAGCCGCGATTCATCCATGCCCGTCAAACTTCCAGCTAGTTCGCAAATCGAAATGCCGGTCTTTCCCGCGCAGGGAATCATTTATCCGCTGGCTTCGGAAAGTTCCGGGACGCAGCTTCGTTACGAAAACGGCGATGGCAGGCTTTTCCAGGGTGACGCTCTTGATTGGTTGAAGTCATTGGACAATGAATCAGCGGAACTGGTGTTTGCGGACCCACCTTACAACATCAAGAAAGCGGAGTGGGATGATTTCGAGTCGATGCAAATTTACGTGGCGTGGTGCCGCGGGTGGCTGGCGGAGGTCGCGCGCGTGCTCAAGCCGAACGGCACGCTCTACGTCTGCGGTTTTTCGGAAATTCTCGCCGACATCAAAGTCGCCGCCGCGCCGCTTTTCCGCGGCTGCCGCTGGCTCGTGTGGCACTACAAAAACAAGGCCAATCTGGGCAAGGATTGGGGGCGTTCCCACGAGAGCATCCTGCATTTTCGCAAAGGTCGGCAGCAGACTTTCAATGTGGACGATGTGCGGATTCCCTATGGCGCGCACACGCTGAAATACCCGGACCATCCGCAGGCCGAGACGAGCCAATACGGAAGGGGCAGCAAGGTCGAGCGCGACGATTGGACGCCGCACCCGCTGGGCGCGAAGGCGAAGGACGTGATCGAGATTCCGACGACTTGCAACGGCATGGGGGAAAAGACCGCGCATCCCACGCAGAAGCCGGAGGAACTTCTGCGGCGGCTCGTGCTGGCATCATCGAATCCCGGCGATCTTGTGCTCGATCCATTTTCCGGCTCGGGGACTACGTTGGTCGTGGCCGAGCAACTCGGCCGTCGCTGGTTGGGATGCGAAAAGGAACCTCAGTATAACGACTGGGCGATTGAGCGCATTGAGCGTGTCGTGCGTCGTTCCGTGGCGGATTGGATCGAGTTGGATCGCCGCAACGCGCTGCGCCGGGAGAGCATCCGATGATGCTGGCCCGCCTCGTCGAGCACGCTGCGGACAAGACGCGCTTTCAGACCATCGAGAACTACATTGAGTTTGCGCGGACGTTTCTCGACTACGCCGCCGGGAATCTTCAGGCGGTCATCGTTTCCAGCAATGAACCGCACTACAACTTTTGGCAGTTCAAAAAGGAGGGGCATCACAACCTCACACGTCCACTCAACTCGAACCTCATGTTCACGGCAGCGGAGAGCGACCAGTTTGCGCGGCAGTTTATCGAATTGCTGAAGCACCTCCGCGAGCCTGCCTCCGACACGCACGCCAATCGAGAGCGCGTCAACCGCAGCATCTATACACTCCAGCAGTGCATCGGCGCGGCGCTCGACGCGTTGCCAAGCGGGAAGTCGAACACCGCCCGCAAAATCAATGGCGACCTTTTCGAGCGGCTGATTTGTCTGCTGCTCAAAAGACTCGGTGTGGATTGCGCCACCGGCACTGTAAGAGTGCCGATCAATGTGGATGGAGCGGAGGCATTCACGATGAGCTACCAGCACGATCTCATCATCAAAAGCGGCGAACTCGTGAAGACCATCGGCTCCGTGAAGACGAGCAGCAAAGACTGGATCGACAAGATATTCGTGGACAAATTCCTCCTCACAAAACTCACGGGCAAGAACGTGCCACACGTCGCGATTTTCCTGAACGATGTGCAGAGAAAGGTGATCGGGAAGAAAAGCGCGCCGCGCGGATTCGGCATCAACTCCACGTTTCTCCCCGGCCACTTCAAAGGCTACACCGTGAAGCTCAATCCTCTCGACGGTGTGTATTATTGCGACATCCGGCCAAATATGCGGACGGAGCCGATCCTTCGCGATCACATCAAGACATTCGACCATTTCGTCTTCGGCGATGTTTGGGAACTGCTCGGACGGGAAGCCATCGTGGCAAAGATCGAGAAATAGGAAGCGCCGGGTTTCTGATGCGGAGTTCCGCGAAAGTGGTGTTGCGGCTGCCCTCGCTCCCATCTTTCTTTGCCGGACTGCCGCCATGTTCTCCCGCACGCGATTGCTTTTGTTGTTCCTCGTTCTTACTGCCCGTCTCGCCGCTGCGGCAGGGACGGGGCTGACGGGGGAGTATTTCGACACGGCGACTTTCACGACGCTGAAGACGACGCGCACGGATGCGTTCGTGGATTTCAATTGGGGCGCGGCGATTCCAAGCGGGACGGCGATTACGAATGGGGACACGTTTTCGGTCGCGTGGAGCGGGCAGGTGGAGCCGGAGTTTTCGGAGAACTATACGTTTTACGTGACGGCGGATGACGGGGCGCGGCTGTGGGTGGACGACCGGCTGATCGCGGCGCGCACGTTTTATCAGAACGCGGAGATGCGCGGGCAGATGCGGCTCGTGGCGGGGCAGCGGGTGAATGTGCGGCTCGAATACATCGAGCAGACGGGGAATGCTTCGGTGCGGCTCGAGTGGTCGAGCGCGTCGCGGGCGCGGGAGGTGATTCCGATGGCGCGGCTGTATCCGGCGCGGGTGGATCGCGCGGGCGGGTCGCTTTTGCAGGAACACTGGAGCGGGATCGCGGGGACGGCGATCAGCGCGCTCACGTCGAGTGCGAACTATCCGAACAAACCGGGCGGGCGCGAGTTCATCACGACGTTCGAGTGTCTCGCGCAGGATTGGAGCGACTCGTACGGGACGCGCGTGACGGGCTTCATCGTGCCGGAGGCAACGGGCAGCTACACGTTCGCGGTGAGCGGCGACGATGCGGTGCAGCTTTTCCTGAGCACGGACTCGACGAGCGCGAACAAAGTGCAGATCGCGGGTGTCGCGAGCGCGACGGCGTTGCGCGCGTGGGGCACGCCGTCGGGCGCGATCCCGCTTGTGCAGGGCCAGCGATATTACGTCGAACTGCTGCACAAGGAAGGCACGGGCGCGGATCACTGGAGCGTTGGCTGGATGAAGCCGGGCGACGCGGCGTTCAGCGTGGTGCCGGGCAGTGTGCTCGTGCAGGCGGGGCTCGATCGCGCGCAGCCGGCGCAGGCGGCGCTGCTCGACACGATGGCGCAGGAACATCCGCGCATCTTCGCGACGGCGGAACGATTCGCGGCGCTAAAGGCGAAGTATCTCAGCGCGACCTCCTCGACCGCGAAGACGTGGGCGCAAAATGCGATCAGCCAGGCGAACACGATCCTCACGCAGCCGGTGAATACTTACACGCCGGACAATCGCGGCACGATCCTCGGCATTTCGCGCTCGGTGAAAGACCGCATGTATTACCTCGGCCTCGCGTGGTGGCTGACGAACGACCCGCAATACGCCGAGCGCGCGTGGAGCGAACTCGACGCGGTCGCGCTTTACCCCGACTGGCATCCCGCGCATTTCCTCGACACGGCGGAAATGACGCACGCCTTCGCCATCGGCTACGACTGGTTTTACAACTACTGGTCCGCCGCGCGCCGCACCACGATCCGCACGGCGATC
>JAYVRQ010000611.1:0-3672 GCA_043776145.1 Chthoniobacteraceae bacterium | reverse complement strand
ACTATAACTGGCATCGCCCTCACCACGCCCTCAAACTCAGAGTTCCCGTCTCCAGACTCCATCTCCACATGAACAACCTCTTGAGTCTCCACAGCTAGCCAGCGATGACTACGCCATAAAACCCGCTCGTCATCGCTTTTTTGATGGCCTCTGCTTCATCCTCACTCGTTGCCGCCACCAACCGGTCGGCGATTTCCCCGAGTTCCTCCGGCGGCAAACGCCGCACCAATTCGCACTCGAATTGACGCGCAAACCGGACGGCATCGGCGCGCTGTTCAGATGCCAATGGTGTGATCGCTTCGATAATCTGCCTCGCGCTCATGGGCGGATCGTAGCGCACACGCAGCAGATCGCTTAAGGCGCGGCTGCTTTCTGCCTGACAGTACAGGGCCGAGGCCATACGCCTTGAGTGATGTCCAGCGATCCAGTCATCGAAGTCACCGATCTCGTCCGCGAATTCCACGGACGCCGCGTGCTCAACGGCGTTTCGTTCAAGGTCTTCAAAGGCGACACGATGATCGTGATGGGCGCGTCGGGCTGTGGAAAAAGCACGCTGCTGCGCCACGTCGTCGGCTCGATGAAACCGACCTCCGGCTCGGTGAAACTTTTCGGCGAGGAGATCACGACGATGAACGAGCGCGAACTCGCGCGCATCCGCCGCCGGTTCGGACTGCTTTTTCAAAGCGGCGCGCTGCTGCAATCGCTGACCGTCGGCGAAAACGTGGCGCTGCCGATCGAGGAGCACAGCAAGCTCGCGCCCGACATCATCGACTTGATGGTGAAAATGAAACTCGAGATGGTCGGCCTCTCCGGTTTTGAAAACTACAAGCCCGCCGAAATCAGCGGCGGCATGAAAAAGCGCGTGGGCCTCGCGCGGGCTCTGGCGCTGGATCCCGAGCTGCTCTTCAGCGACGAGCCAACCGCCGGGCTCGATCCCATCATGGTTTCCGTCGTCGATATTCTCACGCAGCAAGTCACGCGCGGCATCGGCATCACCGCCGTCGTCGTGACGCACGACATGACGAGCGCCTTCCGCATCGGCTCGCGGATGCTGATGCTCGGCACCGGCCCGAACCAGGGAAAGGTGCTCGCCGTCGGCACGCCCCAGGAAATGCGCGCAAGCGACAACGCGGAGGTACAGCAATTCATCAACGGCGAACCCGACGGCCCCGTGCCGTTGAAGCTTTCGCAGGACGACTACGTGACCCGTCTGCTAGGCCACCCGCGCCACAAACACACCGCTTTTTCACAGCCATAGCCGCCCCGATTCCTCCCGCCACGCGAGCCGACTTCGCTGGATCAGGAAACGACCGTCTTTTCCTCGGAGAGCTTGATGACGCGGCCCTCCGGATCGCGGAAGTTCGTGTAGGGCCCGACCGTGGTGACGATGATGCCGCGGCGGCGCAATTCGCCGAGCACGCTCTCGTGGTTTGGCATCGAGATGTAGAGATGAAAATAGCTGACGGTCTCGCCGTGTTCCGCCATGCGGATGGTGAGCGGCACGCCGCCGAGCACGATCTCCGAGTAACGCTCGGGGCGCTCGCTGACGACGTGCGCGCGGAGGATGTTCACGTAAAAGTCGCGCACATCTTTCCAGCACTGGGTGAAGACCGTGATGGAATAGCAGTTCGCCGCGCGGGGAGGCGCTTTGCTGGAAGTCGCCGTGGGAGCGGGTGCGACTTCGTCTGGCAAACTGGTAAGCATCGTCATGCTGGGAGGTTTTAGCAGCAGGCGTGCTAGCGTCTGGAAATTATATTCGATATGGTGAAACAATCCCGCGCCGCCGCCGCCAACGCCCTCACTTTTTCCGAAGATTCCGGCTCCAAAACGATTCCCACTTTCACTGCCATGAAGCTCCTCCCCGTGTTCCTTTTCCTCGCAGCACTCCCGCTTCACGCAGAAAACTGGCCGCAATGGCGCGGGCCGCGACTCGATGGAACGAGCGTCGATGCAGCGCCGCCGACGCATTGGAGCGCGACGGAAAACGTCGTCTGGAAAACGACACTGCCCGGCATGGGACACGCCTCGCCCATCGTATGGAACGACCGCATTTTCACCGTCTCCGCCGACGAAAAAAACAACGACCGTCTGCTCATCTGCCTCGACCGCGCGAACGGCGCGATTCTTTGGAAGAGCACCGTTCTCACCGCGCCACCGGAAGCCATTCACCGACTGAACACGCACGCATCCAGCACTCCCGCGACCGACGGGGAGCGCGTCTTCACCGCCTTTCTCGACAAGGATCAGGTCGTCGTCGCCGCGCACGATTTCGCCGGGAAGCCGCTCTGGCTCAAGCGTCCCGGTCGCTTCAGCAGCGTGCATGGGTTTTGCAGTTCGCCCATCGTGCATCGCGACAAAGTCATCGTGAACTGCGATCACGACGGCGACGGCTACATCGTGGCGCTCGCGCGCGAAGACGGGCGCGAAGTCTGGCGCATCGACCGCCCGAACAAAACGCGCAGCTATTGCGTGCCCATCATCCGCACCATCGCGGGCCGCACGCAGATGGTGCTCTCCGGCAGCAAATGCGTCGCGAGCTACGACCCCGACACGGGCAAACTGCGCTGGATCATCGACGGCCCGACCGAGCAATTCGTCGCGTCGCTCGTCTTCAACGAACGCGCCGGGCTGTTCTTTCTGACCGCCGGATTTCCGCAGCATCACATCCTCGCCATCCGGCCCGACGGCACCGGCAACGTGACCGAAACCGCCATCGCCTGGCGCACCACGAAAGGCGCGGCCTACGTCCCCTCACCCATCGCGGAAGGCGACTGGTGCCTCGTCGTCTCGGACTCCGGCGTGGCGCACTGCTTCGCCGCTGCGACCGGCGAAATCGCATGGCAGGAGCGCCTCGGCGAGCAGCACTCCTCGCTCGTCGCGGCGCAGGGGCTCGTCTATTTTTTGAATGACAACGGCGTCTGCAACATCGTGAGGCCCGGGGCGAAATACGATCTCGTCGCGAAGAACGAAATCGGCGAGCGGACATTCGCCTCGCCCGCTTTCAGCGAAGGTCAGATTTTCATCCGCAGCGAAACATCGCTTTTCTGCATCAGCAATGAGCGCCCTTCCGGCCCCGCGCCGAAAAAGGCAAAATGAATCCAATGAGAACACTGCTCCCACTTCTGTTCACCGTCCCGCTTTTCGCCGCCGACACGCTGCCCTCCGGCCCCGGCCTCGCGGCGAAGTATCCCGGTGACGAGGGCATCGAAAAGGATGCGCGCGTGGTGCAGGCGGAAAAATTCGAGCAGGCGGACATCTCGGCGCTCGCCGCGCAGTGGGAAAGCGTGGGCGCACAGGGCGACATGAGTTTCACCGCCGATGTGCCGCCGGGCAGCGCGGGGAAGCAATCTCTCCTCATGGATCGCACGACGGGACCAGGCGGCTCGCTGTATCGTCGGCTGAAAAACGCAGCGGGCGGCTTCGGGCATGATCGCGTGTTCGCGCGCTATTACGTGAAGTTCGCGGAAGACTGCGCGGAGTTGCATCACTTCGGGCCGTGCCCTCGGCGGGAGTTTTCCGGCGACGCCGTGGCCCAGCGTGAAGGCGGGCATTCGCAACGATGGCGCGAAGTCTTTCTGGTCGGGCATCGAGCCGTTCGGCAAGGCCTGGACGTGGGATTTTTACACCTACTGGTGCGAGATGCGCGGCAGCCCGCCGCGCGGTCAGACGTGG
>JAYVRQ010000610.1:0-3676 GCA_043776145.1 Chthoniobacteraceae bacterium | reverse complement strand
GGAGATGTAACGCTGGAGCATCGCGGAAAGCGCGAGCGCCACGAGCGCGGAGGTGAGCAGCACGAGCGCGAGCAGCCCGGCGTAAGACTGGATGCGCTCCCGGATGCCGCCGCAATCCGCGACGATGCAGATGGTGCCGACGCGCGTCCGCTCGCGCTCGTCGAAAAGGCCGGAGACGCGGATCATGCGGTCGCCGGAGATCGTGCATCCATCAGGCCCGGGAGCCGGCGGGAGCTGCGTCTGGCCGGCCCGGCGCACGTATTGTGCGAAGAGTCCGCCCTTTTCCCGCCAGATGCCGGCGGCGAGGATTTGCGGCTCCGCCTTTAGCCCGAGCAGCGTCTCGGAGGCCGCGGGCGCATCGTCGAAGGAAATCGCGGCGATGCTGTTCGAGCCGACGATGCGCGCCATCGTGGTGATGCCCGCTTCGAGGTTCGTGCGGAAATCACGCAGCTCGTACCAAAGCAGCGCGGCTCCCGAGAGCAGCAGCGCGACGCTGGTCGCGAGCATCATCACGACCATGAGCTTTCGGCGGATCGGCAGATGGCGCAGAAAATTCACGGGCTCTCCTTTTCCCCAACGGGTGTGCCTACAACGGATTTGGCGAGGTGCAGCAGCTTCGAGCTGATCGCGATGTTCGCTCTTTTGACGGCGATGAGATTCACGCTGAAAACGACCTTCCCATTTTCGAGCGAGAAATTGATCGAGGTGAAGGCGGCACTGGCCTCGGTGTCGCCGACGCACAGCGCGCCGCTTTCCGCAAGGCTCGCGCATGCCGCGCCCGCGCGTTCGCTCTCGGAGGCGCTGATGAAGACGACGTGCGCGCCGCGCAGTTCCGACGCGCGCTTCGATCGGCGCACGGTGATTTTGCGGTCGTTGACGACGCGGCCATGCAGCACGCGGTCGAGCGCCGGGCCGAAGGGATCGTCGCCCAAAATGCCGATGACGATCGGGGCCGCCGGGTCCGCGAAGGATTGCGGCGGCCAGTTTGCATACTTCGCGATGTTCAGCAGGAAGGCGGCCTTCACACTGTACTCCGGCAGCGGTGCGCCCTGTCCGTGCGCCGTGCCAGCGGGCAGGAGGACGGCGGCGACGGCTGCGAGCCGGGACCAGTTTGCGGCGGGGAGCAGCATGGCAGCCATCAGAAATGAATCGTGACGCTTCCCCAAATGCTTCGCCCGACTTCCGTGACTTCGCTCGCCACTGTCGTGGGCCGGAATTCGAGGTGACGCTGGTCGAGAAGATTGCGCCCGACCACGGAGAATTCCACGGAGTCCGAGATGCGCCAGCCGACGCGAAGATCGAGCGCGAGGTAGCTCGGCACGCTCAGCGCGGGCAGCGCATCGACGTACCGAAGCCCGGCGTCGAATTCCCATCCGCGCGGCAGGTCGATCGAGGAACGCACCGCCACCTGATGGCGCGGGCTGCTGCCTTCCGCGCGCTGCTCGCCGACGACATATCCGCCGCCGTCAGCGAGATGCGTCTGGACGTAGAGCAGCGAATAATTCGCGCGCCATTTCCACCACGGCGCAGCCTGCCAGGTCGCAGTGAGTTCGCCGCCGTACGTTTCGCTTTCGAGCAGATTGGCAATGACGACATTGATCCGCGCCGGGTCCGCCAGCAGATCGAGCGCGGGCTCACCGGTCTCGAACGATCCGAGCCTGCGGTATTCATTGTAAAAAAGCGCGAGGTCGAAGGAGAGGCCCTGGGTGGCCTCGACGCGGTAGCCGAGTTCGGAGGCGATCACTTCTTCGGAGCAGAAGTCGCGGTTTCCAGAAATGGAAGTGAGCGTCGCGGGCGAGCCGGGAAAGAGCGCGCTGGCCGGGAGCACCGGACCCTGCTGGATCAGGATGTCGTCTTCCGCGCGCGAGGGCGTCCGCACCGCGCGCGAGATCGAAGCCCACACGGAATGGCGCGCGGCGGGCGTCCACAGCAGCCGCGCGCTCGGCTGAAATTCAAAGCCGGTGAAATCGTTGTGCTCGATCTTCGAGCCCAGCGTCAGCACCAGCCGCTCTTTCACCAGCGCGATTTCATCCTGCGCGAAAGCGTTGAAGAGATTCGTGGAGCGCGTCTCCGGCTGAAACGAGATGTCGAAGTGATTCGTGATCTCGTCCGAGCCGTAGCGGTAGCCACCGCCCCAGACGATCGTCTGCCGCCCGCCCCACTGGAAGCGGTGCTGCAAGTCGAGGTCGAACGTGTCGCGCTGCTCCCCAAAAATCGGGGTCTGGCGATTCGTCCGATCGTAGTACGCCTGCAATGAAAGCTGACCGCCACTGGCAAGTTCGCGCGTCCATCGAGCGAGGATGTTGCCGCCGGACATGTCGTCCGACGCATGATCCTGGTACGTCTCGAAGGGCGGGCGCGGTCTCAGGCGGTCGTATAACGTGTGCTCGAAACCGCGCTGGAGATCGCCTTGCAGCGTGAAAGTGTTTTCCCCTGGCGTCCAATCCGCGCGAAAGCCGACGTGTCCCATGCTCCACGCATCGTTCGCCGCGCCGCCGCCGATCCGCTCCGAGTTATCGCGCGCGAACCATTTTCCAAAAACGCGGTAGTGCAAATCCGCGCCCAGCGTTCCACCGAAACGGAACGACGTGAACGCGCGCTCCTCATTTCCGCCGCCCGCCGCCACGAGTCCGCCCGGCGTTTCCGCCGCGCGTTTCGTGGTGATATTGATGACGCCGTTGACCGCATTCGCGCCCCAGAGCGCCGCGCCGGGTCCGCGAATGACTTCGATGCGCGCGATGTCCTCGATGAGCACGTCCTGCATTTCCCAAAACACGCCGGAGAAAAGCGGCGTGTACACCGAGCGCCCGTCGATCAGCACGAGCAGTTTGTTGGCGAAGACATCGTTGAACCCGCGCGCGCTGACGGCCCACGTATGCGCGTCCACCTGCGCGACATCGAGCCCCGGCGCAAGGCGCAGCGCGTCGGGAATGTTGCGCGCGCCGGAGCGGCGGATGTCCTCCTGCGTGATGACGCCGATCGCCGCGGGCGAGCGCGCGAGCGACTCCTCGCGCCGGGCGACCGAGGTGACTCTCAAATCGAGCAACTGCTCGACGCTGAGATCGCCGAGCCGGTCGGGATCGGCGGCAAACGCCGGGAGCGCCAGCGCGAGCACCGAGGCAGCACGCTGGCAGCAGAGAAGGCAGCGGGAAAAGGCGGAATGTCGCAAAGTTGAAAAGAAAATGGTGAAAAAGGCGGCAAAACCCCTCTCAGCAAATCCCGCTCCAACGGTCCCTGAGTTCTCAACATTGGGAGGAAAAGATCTGCGCGTCACTTTCCGCTCCACTCATCGCCTGGGAGGGCGAAAATTCTGGAGTTGACCGTAGCCGCTGAAACTAGCCACTCGAAAGGAGCAACGACGGCATTCCAGTCGCCGACCTAAAAAACAACGCGCGAAGCGCCCAATCCAATTCGCGCGCACAGGCAGTTGGGCGCTTCGCGCAGGGGTGTGGGTCGGCGACCGGAATGTCGCCGCCTTGGGATAGTCCTTGGTTTGGTGAAGCTCTCATCGAGTGTCGGTGTTGCCTGTGTGAAAAAAGATTCGCGTTGAGCAAAATAATTCTTGCCTTCGCCGCCTGATTTGGAGTGAAACACATCCGCTTGCTCTGGCCATGTTCTTCCAAACATCCATCGAGTCAGTCGCCCTCCCGCTGAACGCGGTTCGTCGGTTCGTCGG
>JAYVRQ010000609.1:0-3677 GCA_043776145.1 Chthoniobacteraceae bacterium | reverse complement strand
CGCGAAGACGCGGAAGTCATCCATCGCGCCGTTCTTGAAGCCGCGGTCACGGAAACGTTCGCCGAGCGAAATATGATCCCCTCCACCTCCTGTGATGTCGCGCGTGAGGCAGTCCTTGATCGTCTCCGCCGCCGCCGGAACGCCGTTCACAAACAACCCCAGTCCCCCTGCTCGTCCGCTTCCGTCATTCGTCACCACGACATGCGTCCACTCATTGATCGCGAGCAACTCCTTCGCGCGGATCGAGATTGCGTCGCCAGGCCAGAAGTGGATCAGCGACCACTTCAGCTTCCCGTCCTCGATGAGCAGTTCATAGCCGCGGCTTGCGGCATCGGTCCATGCCTTCGAGCGATGGAATACCACTGCGCGATCTTTTTTGTCCGGTGTCTTCACCCACAGCGAGATGCTGAACGGCTCGTTGCTGCGGAAGTTCCCAATCTGCAGATCCACCGGATCGTCACCCGTGAACTGCAACGCCTGACCGTTCACACCGGGCACGAGTTTGTTTTCGCCCTTCAGCGTCGCGGGCTTTTTGTCGTCGAGCGCGTTGGTGAGCTTGTTCTTTTCGAGTGTATCAAATTGGAAGCGCCCCACCTCGCCGGGAATCGTGATGTCGTCTGGACGCGAGTTCAGCCACTTCTCGAATGCTTTGCGCTTAGACCCGCGAAGCATCGCGGCTTTTTTTTCTTCGTCCACCGCCGCTCGTTTCAGCGTCGCGAGCTTGTCCTTTGCCGTCGCATCCATCAGCGGTGCGGCGGGCGTGGGCATGCTCTGCGTGAAGAAGGAATACAGTCCGGACTCGTCCACATTTTGGAACATCGAGAAGAGCCCGTAGTAATCTTTCTGCGTGATGGGATCGTATTTGTGATCGTGGCAGCGCGAGCACTCGAAAGTAAGCCCGAGAAATGCCGTCGCGAACGTCTGCACGCGGTCGCACACATACTCCACGCGATATTCCTCTTCGACGCTGCCGCCCTCGCTTTCCTGCTGATGCAGCCGATTGAAAGCGGTCGCCAAAATCTGATCGTCCGTCGCATTCGGCAGCAGATCGCCCGCGATCTGCCAAGTGATGAACTGGTCGAACGGCAGGTTCTCATTGAACGCGCGGATGACCCAGTCGCGCCACGGCCACATCTCGCGTTCGCGGTCCACCTGGAAGCCGTAGCTGTCCGCATAGCGCGCGATGTCCAGCCAGTCCACCGCCATGCGTTCGCCGAAGCGCGGCGATGCGAGCAGCCGATCCACGACGCGCCCGAACGCGCCGGGAGCATCATCTTTTTCAAAGGCGGCGACCTCGTCCGGACTCGGCGGCAATCCCGTGATGTCGAAGCTCACCCGGCGGATCAGCGTATTGCGATCAGCCTCGGGCTGGAGCTTCAGCCCTCGTTTTTCCAGCGCACGGGAAACGGTGCCGTCCATCGGTGCAGTGCTCAGTGTCCAGTCCTCAGTGCTCAGATTTCCTGCTGCCCCCTGACTGGGCACTGATGACTGAGCACTTAGCACTTTCGCATCCAGCGGGATGAATGCCCAGTGCGGCTCATACTCCGCGCCTTCGGCGATCCAGCGCTTCAACAGTTCCGCTTCGGCGGGTGTAAAATCATCCAACTTCGACTTCGCCGGCGGCATGTGATCGTCGGGATCCGCGGTCCCGATGCGCTTCATGATTTCGCTCTCCTCCGGCTTGCCGGGGACGATGGCCTTTGCTTTCACCGCCACGTCGCGATCATCAAGCCGCAGGTCGGCCTTGCGGTTCTTCGGATCGGGGCCGTGGCAGAAGAAACACTTGTCCGAAAGCAGCGGGCGGATGTCGCGGTTAAAGCCGAGCTTTTCCTCCGCGTGCGCGCCTCCTGTGAAAGTGAAAGCCAGCGCCGCGACGAGCAGCGTGCGTGTCATTTTGCGAAGGGGAGTCTGGGACGCGTCGGGCATTTTTTCGGTGCGAAGCGCTGGCACGATTTCGCACCAAGCCCATTCGCACACAGCGGCGTGCTTAGAAAGATTTTCCCGCACGGCATCGGCGGGGCGCGTTGATCCGCTCATCCACTTTGTCGAGCACCTGCTGCATCTGGTTCTGATCATCATCGGTATTCGTGCCCTGGCCGAGCACATGCGCGCCATTGCCATTGTTGCTGGAGTTCGGCGAATTGCCGGCAGGTTTCGCGGGGTCGAATGGCATGAAGCGCGGGACTACTTCGCTGCGCGCCCGCGCTTCGGCTTGGCCGTGGGCGCGAGCGGGGCGGTGAGTTTTTCGTACAGGGCGAAGAGGTATTCGACGCGGATGCGGTCGCTGGGGAAAGGTTCGCGGCGGTAGCAACGGTCCACGGCGCGATCGAGCGCGGCATGAGCTTTGACAAGCGCGGGCGGCATCGCGAGCGGGTTGTAAAGATCGGCCAGCGTCGAGGTCGGGAAGGCCGCGCGCGCATGGAGCACCGCCTGCGCCGCCGTTTCCACCGCCGAACGCTGCGCCGCGGTGAGTGCTTCGGGCCAAGGGTAGTTGTTATAGACGAGCGTGACAGAATACTGGAAATCCGACTTCAGCCGTCCGGTGACTTGCTTCACCCATGCCATGTGCA
Organism: Chthoniobacteraceae bacterium; assembly: GCA_043776145.1. Classification (GTDB taxonomy): domain Bacteria; phylum Verrucomicrobiota; class Verrucomicrobiia; order Chthoniobacterales; family Chthoniobacteraceae; genus JANLQB01. The sequence goes on along the minus strand of JAYVRQ010000609.1, from coordinate 1,107 downwards.
TTGCGGATGAAAGGATGCCGAAATGATAAGGCGTGGCGTCGGGGAGGATGCGGAGCTTGTTACTGCAAATCACCTTCGGCGTGAGGAAGCCGATGGGGATGTAAGTGCGACGCTCAGAACTCACCTCGGGAATCACGAGGTAGGGGCCGCTCGGCATATTCTCGACATGGAAGCGTGTTGGTGTGGTGGCGAGCTTTCGTGTCGGTGCGCTCTTGCTCGCAAGTCTTGTCTTCCGCACCGCTTCGATGCGGCGCATCACCTCGGGCATCCGACACAGTTTGTCGGGCGGGCAATCGCCCAGCCATAGAACCCAGCGTTCGATGCCGTTTAGGAATTCCTCCGCGCCGAGCCAGCGATGGAAGAACTTTGCCGACGTGGGTTCCGTCACGAGGAAGGCAGCCTTTTGCTCGGGTTTGAAAAGGTAATGCCCGCCATCAATGGGCTTATTCCCGATGGCGAGCCGTGGCACGTCGCAGATGGGTGCCTCGCGATTGGAGATGGTCGCGTTCGGCCCGTCGGTGAGATACGGGTTGATATTGTTTGCGACGGTGATCGTTGGATGTTCCGGGTCGCTGTCGTAGTCGTAGATGCGCTTGCCGGGCGCGTCGCACACAGCAAACCCGACGATCACGACATGGACGTGCGCTTTTCCACGCGCCTCGCTCGCCCATGCAAATGTCCGGTGAGCGAAACGGATGATGACGTGGAAACGGTCGAGGAGCGGACGCCAGAGCGGGGATACCTGTTCGCCTTGCGTGATCGAGTTGGTGGAGACGAAGCCGACCGCGATGCTCGTTCCTTGGATGTAGTCGGCAGCTTTGAAATACCAGCCGGTGACGAAATCGAGCAGCCCGGTATTTTCAAAACTACCGGCAATGGCGTCCATCTCCACGCGCTGCTCCGCCGTTTGGAACTTCGCGCCGACAAACGGCGGGTTGCCGAGGATGTAACTGCACTGCGCGGGCGGGAGGACGGTGCGCCAATCGAGGCGCAGCGCATTCGCGACGCGGATGTGCGGGCTTTTGCGCAGCGGGATGCGGCGGTAGAACTGCGTGAAGGCGATGCTGAGGTCCATGTTCGCCTGATGGTCGGCGAGCCACAGCGCGG
>JAYVRQ010000608.1:0-12923 GCA_043776145.1 Chthoniobacteraceae bacterium | reverse complement strand
GCACCCGCGGCACAGCCATCGCTGTCGGCCGTGTCGGCTGTTCCCATTCTTTACCACGGCCTCGCTCTGGCAATGCTGGCATTTCATTCCTCCTTCTCCCTTGTCTTCTTTTCGTGTCACTACCTAATGAGCAATCCCGGAATTCCTGCTCGTGGACAATGCCTCGACGCCGGCCCTCTCGGAACGCATCCCGCTCGGCTGGCATCCCAACGGGCGGCATCTGCGCGAGGAAAAAATCGGCCTCTCGAATGCGCGCATCTGCGGGCTGCAGGCCGCGCGTGCGGAACTGATCATCTTTTCCGACGACGACAATCTGCTCGCCCAGGACTACCTCGCGAACGCGCTGCGCATCGCCGCCGAGTGGCCGCATCTCGGCGTGTGGGGATGCCACATTGACGGCCGTTTCGAGGTCGCCGCACCCGCCTGGGTGAAGGCCTTTGCCTACCATCTCGCGGTGCGCGAATGCACGCAGCCGGTGTGGGCCTCCTACGTGGACGACCGCAACGTGCCCTATGGCGCGGGCATGTGCCTGCGCCGCACCGTGGCGCGCGCCTATGTCACAAAATCGGAGACCGATCCGCTCTGCACAAAGCTCGACCGCATCGGCAAAGGCGTGGGCGCGGCGGGCGATCACGACATCTGCCATTCGGCCCACGATCTCGGCCTCGGCATCGGGCGGTTTCCCTCGCTGCGGATGACGCATCTCATCCCGCAGGGGCGGATGCAGCCCGGCTATTTTTTGAAACTGGTGCGAGGCAATGCGCGCGCGGCCCTGCTCCTCGCCATCGCGCGCAACGCCGCCGCCTCCTACCGCACCACGCGCTTCTGGCCGGTCGTGAAATTCCTCCGCAGCCGCCTTTTCAAACGCGGAATGGAGAGCCGCATCCTCTGCGCGCAGGCGCGGGGAGAACTCGATGCCCTCCGTGAAATCCGAAGCCTCGGCCTCGCGGGCGCACGATGAAAATCTCCTACGTCTATCATCTCGATGCAGGCAGTCCGACGGTGCAATCGGGACGGCCAAATTCGATCCTTCGCGGGCTGCAATCCGCCGGGGCCGAAGTCCGCGAAATCTTCCCGCTGGAGCATCGCTTCACCGCGCAGCGCTGGGCGCACAAGCTCTTCCAGCACGCACGCGGCAGGCGCTATCTTTTCGACCGGCACCCGGCCCTGCTCCGCGATTTTGCGCGGCAGATCGAACGGCAGCTCCGGCATGAATCGGGCGACGTGATTTTCAGCCCCAGTACGCTGCCGCTCACCGAGCTGCGCACCGATCTCCCGATCACCTTTTGCGCGGATGCGTGCTTCGGCGCGATGCTCAACTACTACGACTCCTACTCGCGGCTCTCCGCAGAGCAGACGCGGTTTTCCGAAAATGCCGAGGCCCGCGCCCTCGAGCGCACCGCGCTGGCGGTCTATCCTTCGCAGTGGGCGGCGGACGCCGCCACCCGGCACTACGGCATCCCTGCGGATCGCGTGGCGGTGATCCCGTTTGGCGCGAATTTCGGCGGTGCGAATCGCGAGCACGAGGTAGCCGACTGTATCTCGGATCGCGATCCGCGCAAACTAAAGCTCCTTTTCGTGGGCCGCGAGTGGGAGAGGAAAGGCGGCGACATCGTCGCCGAGACCGCGCGCCGGCTCGTCGCACAGGGGCTGGATGTGCAGTTGGACATCATCGGAATCAAAGTGCCTGCGCGCTGGGCGAACCACGCATTCATCCGCGAGCACGGTCTGCTGCGGTATTCGGATCCCGCGATGTCGAAGCTGTTTTCGGAGGCCACGCTCCTCTTCGTGCCTTCGCGCGCGGAGGCCTACGGCATGGTCTATTGCGAGGCAAATGCCTTCGGCCTGCCCGCCATCACGACAGCGACCGGCGGCATCACGGAGATCATCCGCAACGGAGTGAACGGCCACGCGCTGCCGATCGAAGCGGCGGCGGAGGACTACGCACGCATCATCGCCAGCGCAGTGGAGAACCCTGATCGCTATCGCGAATTCGCGCTGAGTTCCTATCGCGAGTTCAGGCAGCGGCTGAATTGGGATGTCTATTGCCAGCGGTATCTCTCGCTGCTGCACGAGAAAGTGCTCCCCGCACCGAACGGCGAGCCCGCGACGAAGCCGCTCCGCATCGCCTATGTCTCCATCCAGTCTGCCGAGGACATCAACTCCTGGTCGGGCTTGAATCACAACATCGCCGCCTGCCTGCGCGAACAGGGCGCACGGGTCGAACTGGTCGGCCCGCTCGCCAACGGCCCGCGCATTTTCTGGAGCAAGGCACGCGCATTCCTCCGCAGCCTGCTCACCCGTAAGCGCGAGCTGTGGACACGAGATCTCCGGCTCCTGCGCTACTATGCCCGCGAGACCGCGCGGCGTCTCGCGAAGCTCGACTGCGACGTGATTTTCAGCCCCGGCACTGAGCCGATCACTTACCTTCCCGAGAGCGTGGACAAGCCCGTCGTCTTTTGGACCGATGCCCCGTTTGGCGCGATGCTCGACTATTACCCGTGGTATTCGAGCCTGAGCGAACGCCTCATCCGCGACGGCCTCTCGAGCGACACCGCCGCTCTGCGCCGCGCTGCGCTGGGAATTTACAGCTCGGACTGGGCCGTGCGCAGTGCGATTGAAAAGCACGCGGGTTCGCCCGAGCGCCTCGCCGTGGTGCCATTCGGATCGAATCTCAAATCGCAGGTGAAGGAATCCGAGGTGGACGCGCTCGTCACACGCCGGCTGGCCGCACCGTGGCGAATTCTTTTTGTCGGAGTGGATTGGGAGCGAAAAGGCGCGGACACCGTCCTCGCAGTCGTGACCGAACTCAACCGCCGCGGTCATCCCAGCGAAATGATCGTGGTCGGCTGCCAGCCGCCCGCCCGCGTCCTGCCGCTCCCGGAATTCGTCAAGCTCGAAGGCTTCATCAACAAACGAACCGACGAAGGGCGGCAGAAAATCGCGGAGCTTTATCGCTCGAGTCTGATCTTCTTCATGCCGTCAAATGCCGAGGCCTTCGGCGTCGTCTTTTGCGAAGCCAACGCCCATGCCCTCCCGTGTTTTGCCACAGCCACCGGCGGCATCCCCACCATCATTCAGGACGGCAGCAACGGCCGGCTATTCCCGAAAGGCGCATCGCTCGATGACTACGTCAGCGCGATCCTTGCTGCGGTCAGTCCCGCCTCCTACACCGCGCTCTGCAAGGGTGCCCTGACGGCGTATGACCAGCGGCTGAATTGGGAAGTCGGCGGACGTCGGGTCATTGAATTGATCCGTGAAATTCTCGCGCGCGGAACGCAGGGCGAAACTTCCGCAAAAATCCGCGAAACGGCCGACAGCACACCGTGCCTCCGATGAGCGACCGCGCCGCACATTCCGAACACATTCAGCAGCTCGATGTGCTGCGCGGGATCGCGATTCTCGCCGTCTTTCTTTTTCACTTCCTCGGCGACCACTACCAGATGGACCACCTGCCGTGGCGCGGCTGGTGGCCGGACTGGTCGGCCGCGCCGGATCGCACCTTCCTTTGGCTGTTCCCGCTCACGTTCGGCTGGGTCGGCGTCTCGCTCTTTTTTGTCCTCAGCGGCTTCTGCATTCACCTCGCATTTTTGCGCAAGCCCGTGTTTTCGCCCGGCGCATTTTACCGCGCGCGATTCCGGCGCATCTACCCGGCCTACTTGCTGGCGCTGCTATTTTTTGCCGTACTCGAACATGCCAGGTTTTCGCGCGCCGAAACGTGGGCTGACCTCGCGGCGCACCTCACGCTCACGCACAATTTTTTTTACGGCACCTACTACTCGTTCAGCCCCGCGTTTTGGAGCCTCGCCATCGAGTGCCAGTTCTACCTCGCCTTCCCGCTTTTCCTCGCGCTGCGCGCCCGGCTCGGCATCGGCCGCGCGCTCGTAGTCACTGGCATCGGCGCACTGCTGCTGCGTCTCGCCGTCGTGCTCTGCGTGGGCGATTCCGCACCGGTGCCGAATGTCTGGCTGCAATCCACCCCGATCCTGTGGTTCGACTGGATCCTCGGCGCCTACCTCGCGGAATGCCTCCATCAAAAGCGCGAGCCGCGCCTGCCCGCGCACCCGCTGGTGATCGCACTCCTGTCCGCAGTGCTGATCCTGGCGGCGTGCTGCCGTCCGCTCGCGCCTTTCCGTTTCACCATCGCCTCGGTGCTCTCCGCGATCCTCATGATGCGCTACCTCCGGCATCGCACCGCACTCGCTGCGTGGGAGCGCGCCTTCGTCCCGCTGGGTCTCATCAGCTACTCATTTTACCTCTGGCACCAGCCGCTCATCGGCCGCGTGATGAAAGTCATGCATCTCGCCGGACTGCCGAAAGCGCAGTGGATCGTCTTCACGATCGGACTGGCCGTGACCTTCGCCTGCATCGCCGCGCTGAGCTGGCTCCTTTACCGCCACGTCGAACTCCGCTTCACCCGCCGCCCCGCGGCCGTCCGCCATGCCTGCTGATCATTCCATTCAGCACGCGGCTTCCGTGGAAACCACGGGCGCAACGGCGCATCTCCCGCGCCTCGACGGGCTGCGCGCCCTCGCCGTCTTCGCCGTGCTCATTTTCCATGCGGAATATTTTCACGCTGGCTGGATCGGCGTGCAGGTCTTCTTCGTCCTCTCGGGGTTCCTCATCACGCGCATCCTCGTCGCATCGAAGCAAAAATCCCCGTCGCAGCCCGGCGAATTTTTTGCGCGTTTCTACTGGCGACGCACGCTGCGCATCTTCCCTCTCTACTTCGCATTTCTGCTCATCCTCGCCGCAGTGTATCTGCTCACGCGCCGACCCGCCTTTTTCGCCGAAGCGAGTCCGTGGCTGTTCACCTACACCTTCAATTTCGCGCGGCTCGCCCCGCACTCGCCATACATGCCGGCCTTCGGCCACCTGTGGTCGCTCGCCGTGGAGGAGCAATTTTACCTCCTGTGGCCCGCCGCGGTGTGGCTCCTCTCCGCGCAGAAACTTCGGCGACTGATCCTCGCGATGATCCTCGCCGCGCCGGTGCTGCGCTGGTGCGCCGGATACTCGCTCGCCGCGTGGTCGCAGGATCAAGTCCACCTCGGCACCGCCATCTACAGCCTGCTCACCTCGCACCTTGACGCCTTCGGCCTCGGCGCCGCGCTCGCGACCGGCCTCCCGCTCCTCACGCGGCATGCAGGGAGAAAATTGATCGCCTGCCTGATTGCGCTCACCATCGCGGGACTGCTCACGCTCCGCTCGCTGCAAGCCGCGCGGCTCGCCGGCTGGTCGAGTCTCGGCTACCCGCACGCCCTCCCCTGGCATTTTCAATACGTCTGGGCCTACACGCTGATCAATTTCGCCGCGGCATGGCTCATCGCGCTGCTCATCGCACCCGCCTCGTCGCGCGGCTTCCTCCGCCTGCTCGAACACCCCGTGCCCGCCTACCTCGGCAGGATTTCATACGGGCTTTATGTGTGGCACGCACCGGTTCTCGTGCTCACGGCCAGCGCGCTGCATGTCGGAAGTTTTCAGCCGATCGGGATCGCGGGCCTGCTCATCGCCACCACCGTCACCATCGCCCTGGCCGCCGCGAGTTTTCACGGCTTCGAGAGCCGCTTCCTGAGCTTCAAGGACCGCCGTCCTTGGGCGCATCGTCCTCGTCCATCCGCCGCCGGTTCGGAATCCTTCCTGAGTCGTCATGAACATTAATCTGCGCCATGCCCGCCTGCCGGCCGTCGCATTTTTTGCGGGGCTGTTCACGCAGATCACTTTGAAGATGGTCGGCAATCTGCCTCTCGGTGAGGTGGTCCTGCTGTCCTTTTGCGTCGCAATGGTGATGCACGCCTGTTTCACGCACCGGATCACCGCGCCACTTTTGCGAGAGCCGCTGTTTTTCATTTTGCTCGCAGCGCAGGCGGTGGCGTTTGGCAGCTACGTCGTCACGGATCTCTGGCGCGAGACCTCGACAGGCGACATCCTCCGGGGGTGGAGCCGCATGATGTTCCTGGGCATTGACGTCATCGCGATGGCGCTGCTGTTCGGTGCACGCGCATCCTGTTTCATCTGGTCTCAGTTGGGCTTCGCTCTCGGAGGCATCCTGCTCATGACCCTCGAAGGGGCCCATTTCGATGCGTGGTGGAAATTCGGTTATGGCGGCCCGGCGACCATCGCGGTTTTTCTGATCTGCTCACGGCTCAACCGCATCGCTGGCATCGTGCTGATCGTTGCGCTGGCCGTCGCGCATCTCGCGCTGGACTTCAGCAGCATGGGCGGCATCTGCCTGCTCGCCGCGATGCTGCTGTGCGTGCAAGGCATCCCGCGGCGGTTCCGCGCACTGCTGCTCATCCCGGCGCTCGCCGCAGGCACGGCACTCACCTTCTGGCTGAACAGCCAGCAGCGCGGCGACGACGACGGACGCGGCGACCGTTCCACCGTGGAAAGAACGGCCATGATGGTGGCCGCATGGGAAGGCTTCACCGAATCGCCGCTGATCGGGCAGGGCTCGTGGTTCAGCAAATCCCGCGTGATGGAAAATTTCCAACTGCTGCGAAGCGTCGGCGCGCGGCTCGCGGGCGTGCATGGCTATGCCGTGGAAACCGAGGAGACAAACATCGCCATCCATTCACAGCTCCTCGTCAGTGTCGCGGAAGGCGGCATTTTCGGCGGCACCTTTTTTATCGTGTTCGGCGCGATGCTCGCGTGGGCGCTCTGGCATTGCACGATCTCGCGATCGCCGGATGCTCTTACGCCAATCCGCATTTTCTTCCTGCTCAATGCGACGTGGAATCTGTTCCTGAGCCCCTTCTCAGGCTCACACCGGATCGGCATCGCGTTCGCGTGCGCGCTCATCCTGCAGCTCTGGCGTGAGTCGCGCCAGCAGCCGGAAGCCGACGACGAGTCCATCTCCAACAAGGAGGAATGCTCCATCCTTCAAACCGTCCATTCATGAGCGCCGATCATCTTCTCGTCGTTACGCCCACGCTGGGCGACTCGCCGTTTCTCGACGCCTCGATCCAGGCCGTGCGCGATCTCGCGCTGCGGACCACGCACGTCATCTCCTGCCCTGCGGGAAGGATCGCCGCGATGCGGGATCGCTTTCCGCATTGCATCGTAGTGCCGGAAGCCGGACGCGAAGGTGCCATTTATGGTGCGCTCAATACCGCGCTCAATACCGCGCTCGAACAGGCGCCGAAGGACTGGGACTGGTTCACCTACATCAACGACGACGACGAGCTGACGCCGGGATTCGCCCAGATGGCGCGCGCACATTTCCAGCGCGCGAATGCGGAGCCGGTAACCTACGGCGACGTGCGCGTGATCACGGAGGATGGCACGCCCGTCTCGCTCATCACCACGGAGAAGACGCCGCGCTATTTTGCACCGCTGCTCCGGGAAGGCATCAGCCCGCTGAACCAACAGGGCATGCTTTTCCGCGCGGACGTGGTGCGCGAGCTGAAGGCCTTCGACATGCGCTACCGGCTCTGTGCGGATTTGGATTTCTGGCTGCGCGCGCACGCGGCGGGCCACGCGTTCCGGCACTATCCGATCGAGGTCGGAAAATTCCGCATCCGCGCGGGCCAGCTCTCGGGCGATGTCGGCCTCACCATCCGCGAGCAGCGGGAAGTCGTCAGCCGCGTGCTGCCCGGCGGTTCCTCCGCACTGATGCTGCGCTGGGCGCGGCTGCGCTACCGGCTGCTGAATCTCCCGCGCTATCTCGAACGCAGACGGCTCGCGGGATGGGCGACGAGCAACACGCTGCTCGCGGGCGGCGTCTCGAAAAAAACATGAGGGCATGAAGAGGCGCATCATCATTCTCAACGACCAGGCCAGTGTCACCGGCGGCTCGGCGACCGTCGCTCTCGCATCCGCGCGCGGCCTCGCGGAACGCGGCGAGAGGGTCACACTTTTCACAGCGGTCGGCCCCGTCGCCCCCGAAATTGCCGGCGTGCCCGGCCTCGATGTGATCTGCCTCGGCCAGCACGAGATCGTGGACGATCCGAATCGCCGCCGCGCGATGCGCAACGGCATCGCCAATCGCGAAGCCTCGGCGCGGCTCGGGGAACTGCTCAGTGAATGCGATCCCGCGCACACCGTCGTCCACGTTCACTCATGGATGAAGGCGCTCTCGCCGCTCGCGCTGCACACCGCAATCCGCCGGGGATTCAAGGTCGTGCTGACGATGCACGACTTCTTCATCACCTGTCCGACTGGCGGATTCTTCCTCCCGCGCGAGGGGAAAATCTGCGAGCGCACACCGCTCTCACTTTCCTGCCTCACCTGCTCCTGCGACCGGCGGAGCTACCTGCACAAGCTCTGGCGCACGGCGCGGACCATCTACCAGAACCATGTGCTGAAAGTGCCGCGCGGGATCGCGCATTTTGTCGGCGTCTCGAAATTCAGCGCCTCGATCCTGCGCCCGCATCTGCCGCCCGGTGCGCGGGTCACCGTGGTTCGGAATCCCGTCGAGTGCCGCGACGAAGGCCCCGCGCCCGTCGGCTCCAACGAGCCGTTCCTTTTCATGGGCCGCTTCTCGCAGGAAAAGGGCGTGCTGCTCGCGGCGGAGGCCTGCCGCAGGCTCGGCGTGCCCGCCGTCTTCATCGGCGATGGCGAACTCGCGGGCCGCGCGCGCGAAATCTGTCCCGACGCGCACTTCACCGGCTGGCTGCGCCCGGAGGAAAGTCGCGGCTGGCTGCGGAAGGTGCGCGCGCTGCTGTTCCCGCCGCTGTGGTATGAGACGCTCGGCCTCGTCGTCGTCGAGGCGGCGGCGGCGGGCGTCCCGGCGATTGTTTCGGATCGCTGCGCGGCGGCGGAATTCCTGGCCGACGGTGAACGCGGCCTGCATTTTTCGCACGGTTCGGTCGAGGCGCTCTGCACACAAATCGAGCGCATGAAAACCGCGGGCACCGCGGCACGGCTCGGACGCAATGCGTATGACTGGCATTGGTCCGCGCCGTGGGATGCGCGCAGCCACGCCGCCGAACTGGCATCGCTCTACAACCAAATCCTGACCATATGAACATCCTGCTCGTCTCACAACCCGCACGCGACGGCGTGCTCCGCCATGTTGATTCCCTCGTGGATTTCCTCCACGCAAAAGGGGATCGCGTTCACCTCGCCTACAGCGATCACGATGCAAGCGAACAGTGCCACGCGCTGATCGGGCGCGTGCGCGCAGCCGGCGGGCGGCTGCTCAATCTCCGCGTGCGCAATGCACCGCAAGCACGGGACATCCCGGCAGTGGTGCGGCTCATGGCCCTGTTCCGGAAGGAGCGGCCCGACGTGATTCACGCGCACAGCTCGAAGGCGGGCGCGCTCGTGCGCGGCCTCGGCATGCTCGGATTGCGGAGGCCAATTTTCTACACGCCGCATTCCTACTACCTCATGCACGCGCCGGAGAATCGAAAGGCGCGCGTGTTCCATTTTATCGAGCGCATCCTCGGCCGCACCGGAAGCACGATCACGATGTCGCGCTGTGAATCCAACTTCGCGGCCCAAGTCGTGCGTGTGCCGCTTGCGAGGCAGTTGCTGCACGAAAATGCCGTGGACTTTTCCGTCTTCCACTCCGCGACGCCGGAGCTTCGCCGCATGACCCGCGAACGCTTCGGCCTGCCGGCGGATGCGAAAATCATCGGCTCGGTCGGTCGCTTTTCGCCGCAGAAGGATCCGCTCACGATGTATGCCGCCTTTGCGGAAGCGGCCCGCACATTGCCGGACATCCACCTCGCGCATGTGGGTCAGGGCGAACTCGCGCCGCAGATTGATGCGCTCATCGCCAAGCACGGCATCGCGCACCGCTGCCACCGCCTGCCCTACATGAACGACACCTCGTCGTTCTACCGCGCACTCGACGGCTTCATCCTCACCTCACGCTACGAAGGAATGTCCTACGCCCTCCTCGAGGCGCTCGCGACCGACCTGCCGATGGTGCTTACCAAAGCTCCCGGCAACGAAAGTTTCGGCGATCACGGATTCACGCACATCGAGTGGACGCAGCCTGGCACCGCCGCATCCGCCGCCGATGCGATCCGCCGCTGGCGTGCGAAGCTGGATCGCCCGGAAACTCCGAACCATCGCGCCATCGCGCAAGGCCGCTATTCGCTGGACGCGGCCTTTCTCCCGCTGCGCGAGGCCTATCGCCGCGCGTCGCGCGGCGCACCATAGACGCCCTCGCCGTAGGCACCCTGCGAGTAGTGGTAGTGGTAGCCGCCGCCGCTGTGCGCGGGCACAAAATTCAGCACAAGTCCCGCCATCGGGGCACCGGCCTCGCGCAGCTTGCGCACGGCGTGCGCGACGGCTTTGCGCGGCGTGCTCGCGGAGTGGACGACGAGGCAGACGCTCTGCACGAGCTTCACCAGGAGCAGCGTGTCGCTGACGGCATTGATCGGCGCGCTGTCCACCACGATGGCGTCAAACGACGTCTGCGCCTGACGCAGCATCCGATCAAAACCTTGGCCAGACAGCATCTCCGCGCAGTTGTGCGGGCGGTTGCCAGCGGTCATCACCGAGAGGTTCGGGATGTCCGATTCGCGCCACGCCTTGCCCACGGCGAGATCCGCCAGAAGCACATCGGCGAGCCCTGAATCGGGCGGCTGATTAAAGAAAATTTTCCCGAGCTTCGGCAGGCGAAGATCGGCATCAATGATCAGCGTGCGCAGGCCCTGCTGCGCGAGCGAGACGGCAAAATTGGTCGCCGTGAAACTCTTGCCCTCGCCCTGCACGGCGCTGGTGAAAAGGTAGGTGCGCTGCTGCCCCTGTTCGCCGAGCAGCGCGAGCGAAGTCCGCAGCGTGCGAAAGCTCTCCGCCGTCGCGCCGTGTGGCTCGGCGAGGATCGGGAGGCCGCCTTTGCCGGGCTGGATGCCGCGGAGGACATCGGTCTCCTTCAGCCGGTTGAGCAGGTTGAGGTAAAGCGCATTGTCCGAATCCACCTCGCGCACGAGCGCCCCGTAGCCGATGGCGAGCCGCCCGAGTTCGAGCGACTTGGCCTCCTGCTGGTGCGTGGCCTCCTCGATTTTTTGCTCGTTGATCTGCGCCGCCTGGAGCGCGGTCGCCAGACCGTCGGCCGCGTCGAGCATCGCACGGGCGTGCCCCGCCTTGAGTTCATCGAGCCGCGCTTTGGCTTCAATGTAGCGCGGATGCTTCGGGAGGTAGCGCCGGCTGCGGTTGGCGAGTTCCGCCTCCTGCGCCGCCAGAATCTTCTTTTGCTCCAGCACCGAGGCATTGGCCGCGATGCTCTGGAGGCTCTGCAATTGCTCCGGCACGTTCTTCCCGATGCGCTGCACCTGTGCATAGTCGGACTCCAGCCGCAGGCGCGCCGCCTTGGCCTCCGTGAGCTTCGCATTCAGATCGCGCAGGCTCGCATCCACGGTGTTGCGCGAATCCTCCAGCGCGACGGCCTTGGTGTCCTCGCGGTATTTTTGCAGCGCCATCTTGGATCGATCTAGCTTCGTCTTGAGCGACTCCACCTGGCCGCTCAAAAACCTGTTCGCCTCCGCACTCATTTGCTCGTGTTCCTCGGAGACCATTTTCCGATGCTCAGCGATGAGCAGATTGGGAATCATCCCAGCCACGGTCGGATCGGCGACCTCCGCCCCGATGGTGATCAGCCGTGTGCCCCGCACGAGACGGACAGAGACACATTTTGCAAAACGGCCCAGCATTTCCGCGTCGCCCTTGGGCTGCCCGGCACGCTCCGGCATCCCGAACGCGGCGGGCGTCAGCTTCAGTTCCGGCCGCTTGGCAACACGGGCTAGGAGCACCCAGTTGGAAAAGTTCATCTCCATCGTCTTCAGCGTCTCCGAATTTTGAAAGTCCTGCGCCCCCACGCCCTCGAATTTCACCATCTTTGGCTCAGCCTGCTCGATCTGGACGATGGCCTGACTGCGATACAACTTTGGCGCGACGAACAGATAGGCAAGTGCCGCAATCAATGCGGCGAGCACAAACAGCGCGATGACCGTCCGCCGTTCGCGGAATGCGAAATAGAGGGCGCGCAGATCCAATTCGATAGATCCGTCGCTGCCGGATTTTTGCTGGCCAGCCATCAGACGACAGCCCTCCTGAGTCGTTCCACTTCGATTGGCGGTTGATGGTATGTATTCATCTTAAAACAGGCTCTCGCCAACGCTAATGACATCTCCGGGCTGCACTTCAAAAGCCACATTGTCCTCGCCGCTGGCCATGCGTTTGCCATTGATCTTGATGAGGGCCTCCTTGCCATTGCTGTTGCGCTTCACGGTGATTTTTGCCGCATCCGCGATTCGCGTGTAGCCGCCGGCCATCCCTATGGCCTGCAGGAAATTCACGGAGTCGCGATCCGGCATGTCAAACGTGCCGGGCCGCTGCACCTGCCCGAGCACGCTGAAACGCCGTTTTGCATATTCCATCACGGTGAGATTCACCTGCGGATTGACCAGATAGTCCTTGGCGTAAAGGCCCCGCACGACACCCGCCGCGGCCTGCGGTGTCTTGCCGGCCACCTTGACCACGCCGATGAGCGGGAAGGTCACCGTCCCATCGCTGGAAATCCTCACCGTGGTCTCCAAATCGTTTTCATCAAAGACGGACATCTTAATCAGGTCGTTTGCGGAAAGCAGATAGCTATTGCCTGCCGCCGGCCGAGCGGCTTCGGTCTTGGGGCTCTGGGCGGAAGCCCGCCCCCCGGCCCACAGAAGAAAAATCATGGCCAAATGCGGAAGCATTCGCATGGGCAAGAAGAGGTGATTTTCAGTTTTCATCATAGGTGCAGTTTAAACAGCAACAGGAACACATTTTCGGTGAAGCTCAGGTCGGCCCGCGAGGAATCATTGCGGCGGTGCTGGTATGAGGCCTCGGCACTGAGATGCTTGGTCACATCCCAGCTTACGCTGGCCTTCACATACTGACGGGTCTTTGGGATAGACTACACAGAATAGTGTGTTAGCTATAGAGCATGGCAAAGACGGACGGGCGCAAACTTGATCATCAGACGAGTGAAC
>JAYVRQ010000607.1:0-3700 GCA_043776145.1 Chthoniobacteraceae bacterium | reverse complement strand
GCCGCATCGCGGAATCGAACGACTCCGCGCGGAAGAGCACCCAGCCGAAAACGACGCCGCCAAAAGTCAGCGCCCAGCAGGCCGCGCGACCCACGCCGAAAGCCAGCCATCCGACGACGCGCGTGCCTTTCACCGCCGCACTGAAACGCTGATGAACGAGGAGCATCAACCCATGCAGCCCGCCCCACGCGACGAACGTCCAACCCGCTCCATGCCAGAGTCCTCCGATAAGCATCGTGAGCATCAGATTTACCGAAGTGCGCGCGGGACCAAGGCGATTTCCGCCGAGCGGGATGTATAGATAGTCGCGCAAAAAACGGGAGAGCGTGATGTGCCAGCGCCGCCAGAATTCGCCGATGTCCGTCGCACGATAAGGCGAGGCGAAGTTCAGCGGGAAGACGATGCCGAACATCATGCCAAGACCGATCGCCATGTCGGAGTAACCGGAGAAATCAAAATAGAGTTGCGACGTGTAAGCCAGCGCGCCGAGCCACGAATCAAGCAGGGTCGGAGCCATGCCTTGTGCAGCTTGTGAGAAGACCGGCTTCGCATAGACAGCCACGCTGTCGGCAAAGACGACTTTCTTTCCCAGACCGAGAATGAAAAGTGTGAGCCCTTGCGCGACTAGCATGGCATCGAAGCGCCGCACCGCGAGCAACTGCGGCACCATCTCGCGATGATGCACGATGGGACCAGCGATGAGGTGCGGGAAGAACGTGATGAACAGGCAATAGTCGTCGAAGGCGTAACGCGCGCCTTCGCCGCGATGGCAGTCCACGAGATAGGCGATTTGATTGAAGGTGAAAAACGAGATGGCCAGCGGGAGCACGATTGCGCCCGGCGAGAAAGCGGCGCCTGCGAGCCAGTGCGCCGTGGCCAGCACGAGCATCGTATATTTGAAATAGCCGAGCAGCAGGAGATTCCCCGCCACGCCGAGTGCGAGCAGCCAGCCTGCGGAGCGCGGCGGGCGCGTGAAGAGCGCGCGACCGGCGAGAAAATTTCCGACAAGCGACGCACCAAGCACGAGCAGATCGGGCGGATGCCACCAGGCGAAAAAGAAGAACGACGCGAGCAGTGCCCAGCGTCGCGCCCATACTCCGCCAGCCATATTGGTAAGCAGCCAGAATCCGGCGAAGACCACCGGAAGGAAGGCGAACAGGAAGACGTGGGAATTGAAGAGCACAGCGCAATTTTCTCAGTGCCGCAGCGGGTAGCCTGCAAACTTCAGCCACGCGAGCGTTCGGCGCATTCCTTCGTCGAACGAAACCGGCGGATGGAATCCCAGCATCTTCGCCGCCTTCTCGTTCGGATACTTCCAAACGCACTGCTGGAGCGCAGCCATTTCCTCGTCGATCTGCGGGGCGGGTGGCGAGGGTAGTGTCCACGCATTGGGTTGCGGCGGGGTCTTGAGCGCACCCAAGACCACTTTGGTCAGCCGCTTGGCCTGGCCGGGAAAGGCGGGCAGCAGCGACTGGGCGAAGGGTGTGGCAACAAAACCTTCCACGCGCTCCTTGAAGGATCTGCGAAACGTCGGAGGCGTCACGCGGTGGACGGTAGCCACGTCGATCCCCAGCGCATCCGTCAAGCGGGTATAGATTTCACGCCAAGTCACTGTCTCGGAATCACCCACCAAGAATGCCTCCCCGTCCACGCCGTCGCGGACTAGCGCCAGGCGGATGGCTTCAATGAGATTGTCCACATAGATGCCATTGCAGATACCCTTTCCATCATTGATAAAAAATGCGGAGCCAGCGATGAGTTTTTCCACCACGCTCGGGAACAGGCGGGAGCGCGGACCATAGACAATGCCGGGACGCAGCAAGACTAACTCGACCCTGCCCTGATGTCGTGATTTGCGGAGCACCTGCTCGGCCCGGACTTTGGCATTGTTATAGTCCATCGGCTGGCGGTCGTGAATCGGTGTTCGCTCATCCGTTCCCGGCGGCGGATTTAATCCGTGAACCGCCGCACTGCTCAGCGCCACCAGCCGCTTGACTCCCGCTTTTTCCGCGGCGGCATACACCGATCCGGCCATTTTCACGATCTGCCCCGGATCGCCCAGCGCGGCGTGAACCACCGCATCACAGCCGCCGAACGCAGTCGCGAGACTCACGGGATTCATGACGTCGCACACCTTCCACGGCAGATCGAAACGCGAGAGAACCGCGAGACTCGAAAACGAGCGGACCACGGGAACGACTTCCGCGAAGCGCCCGAGGACAAAGTGCTCCACCAGTCGCGTTCCCACGAACCCACTGGCACCGACAATCGCGACTTTCATACTGCGGCGGTCAGACGCCGGGCCTCGGTCTGCTGATCGGGAGTCATCCAGGGCATGTCGAGCAACTGCCGGTTCCGGTAGCACCGTTCAATGAGCCTCAATGAGCGTATCCCCTCTTCGGCTGGGATTCTGAGAGTTTCGAGTCCGCGCTTTGCGGCAACTACGTTTCTTACCTGCTCGATAAAGCTCTGCGGATTGGTGCGGGCGATGCCTCGCTCGATGACTTGCCCGTCCTTTTGTAAAACCTGGATCAAGTCTCCACGCACCGAAACTGGCAACCCATCCAAAAACACTTCAAGATGATTGGCGTCATTGACTGTCCACCGGGCAAATCCGCGCTCAAAGAAAAAGCTGTAGCGGTTGTCCGTCTTCCAGTCGCGGCTCAAGCGGACTTCACCTTTGCAGCCGTCCGAGTAGGAGAGTTCGATGCGGCAATTCGACTCCAAGCCTCCCATCGCATCGTCTTCGTAAATCAAGTCATCGGGTTCGCCCAGCCACCAAAGCACCAGATCAAGCGTGTGAACGCCGGTGTCATACAGCACCCCGCCCGGTGTCGCTGCGCGCCGGAAGAACGATTCCGAAGCTGCCTGCCAACCGAAAGGTCCGCCCTCACGAATCTGAAAACTTTTCAAGCATCCAAGCGACTGATTCTGGATCAGCGCGCGAATCGCTTCGGTGGCATGGAAAAAACGGCGGTAAAGACCAATGGCTAGAATTCCCTGATGTTTCCTCGCGGCCTGCGTCATGGCTTCGGCATCCTCGATCGAGGCGGCCATGGGTTTCTCGCACAAAACCGCCGCTCCCTTTTCAAGCGCCAGAATGCTTTGCGACGCGTGAAAGCGCGGTGGCGAAGCGACGATGACGAGATGTTCGGGACTGATCTCGGCTTCCTCGATTGTGGCAAACCGGCGAGCTTCGGGAAAGTCCGCGGCCAAGTGGCTTAGGTTTTCGCTCGATGGGTCCACGAGGGCGGTCACTCGAAGCGCATCGGGTTCTGCTAGAGCTTTAAGGGTCACCGAATAAAAAAACCGGCTAATGGCACCGCAGCCCACAATAGCTACCGGCATTTTGCCGTTCGGGATTGATTGCATAATTGCTTGCTTCAATTCAGCCCCGCCTCAAATGCCTCTTGAATTCGCTCAGGGTCGAATTCCGTGGCGGCAAAGCTCTGGGAAAACTCCGCTTTGCGCTGCCATGTCTCCCGATTTTTGAGAGCCTCAACAAAGTCTCCAACCGCGCCCGATGTTTGCGGCGTAGCATAGTCCGGAAACTCCCTCTTTTTGGCCCAGCTAGCGACAGCACTATCCGCTGGAGCATAGATCAGGATCGGCAGACCCAGATGAGTGTATTCGATCAGTTTGCTTGGAAAGCTGCTGCGAATCCAAGGCATCGCATCGCTCGATTCGGTGTAAGAAACCA
>JAYVRQ010000606.1:0-3702 GCA_043776145.1 Chthoniobacteraceae bacterium | reverse complement strand
GGCGCGCTGCCGGAGGAATACCTGACGCAATACATCAAGGACCGCGTGGCCACGACGGCGACGGCGTATCTCGGCCTCACGCTGCAATGCGCGGAGTGCCACGATCACAAATTCGATCCGGTGACGCAGAAGGAGTTTTACCAGATGTATGCGTTCTTCAACGCGGTGCCGGAAAATGGGATCGACGGATCGAAAGGAAATGCCGCGCCGCTGATGATGCGCGCCTCGCCGGAGCAGACGGCGCGGCTCGCGGAATTGCAGGCGGAAAAGGCGCGCGCCGGGCAGGAGGTGAAGGATGCGGAGCAGCCCGCATTCGGACCCGCTCTCGAAAAATCTTCCCCCGCCGCGAAGGCGCTTCGCGACAAGGTTTCCGCGGCAGCGAAGGCGCACGACGATTTCCAAAAAACAATCCCGACTGTGATGGTGATGCAGCAGTCGGAGAAGCCGCGCGAGTCGTTCGTGCTCGTGCGCGGGCAGTACGATCAACGTGGAGAAAAGGTGGAGGCCGATGTGCCCGCGAGCCTGCCGCCGCTCGCTGCCGATGCGCCGCGCAACCGGCTCGGGCTCGCGCAGTGGCTCGTCGATCCGCGCAACCCGCTCGTCGCGCGCGTGACGGTGAATCGCATTTGGCAAAACATCATGGGCACCGGCATCGTGAAGACGGCGCAGGATTTTGGATCGCAGGCGGAGTGGCCGAGCCATCCCGAATTGCTCGACTGGCTCGCGGTGGATTTTGTCGAGAGCGGATGGGATGTGAAGCATCTCGTGAAGCTTATCGTCACGTCGGCGACGTATCGGCAGACCGCTTGGCTCACGCCGGAACTCCGCGAACGCGATCCAGGCAACCGGCTCTACGCGCGCGGCCCGCGCTTCCGCCTTGGCGCGGAGGAAATCCGCGACACGGCGCTCGCGATCAGCGGCCTGCTCGTCGAAAAAATCGGCGGCCCGAGCGTGCGTCCGTATCAGCCCGCCGGATTGTGGGAAGAGCTTTCTTCGCGGCAGGACAGCGACAAGTTTTCCGCGCAAAAATTCGTGCAGGATCACGGCGAGAATCTTTACCGGCGGACGATGTACACCTTCTGGAAACGCACCTCGCCGCCGCCGTCGCTCACCACCTTCGACGCGCCGGATCGCGAAAAATGCCTCGTCAGCCGCGACCGCACGAACACCCCGCTGCAAGCCCTCGTGCTGATGAACGACCCGACCTACCTCGAAGCCGCCCGCAAACTCGCCGAACGCATGATGACCGAAGCCGGCCCCGCCCCTGCCGGGCGCATCGCTTTCGCCTTCCGCCTCGCGACCGCACGGATGCCCTCGGAAAACGAAACGCACGCACTCGTGTCGCTGTTTGAAAAACAACGCGCCCGTTTCACCGCCGCCCCCGAGCAAGCCGCCGCGCTGCTCGCCATCGGCGAATCCCCGCGCAACGAAAAGCTCGACCCCGCCGAACTCGCCGCGTGGACGAGCGTCGCGAGCACCATCCTGAACCTTGATGAAACCGTCACGAAAGGCTGAGCGCGGGGCCGGAGAATTCCGGGTAGCGCGCGCGTCTCGCGTGCTGGTTTCGGCGTCCCGCCGAAACGAACTTTCCTGCGCACACGTCTCACGAAAATCGTACGCGCTTTCACAACCGTACGCTTTTGAAAGTCCGCGAAGGCGGGACGCCTTCGCCAGCACGCGAGACGCGCGCGCTACCCGGAATTTCGGCCCGCGCGTCTTGTCCAATCCCGCTTCAATGTTACTCTGCGCCCATGCCTGCTGTCGCCCAAACCTACCGCTTCACAGTCGATGAATATCACAAACTCGCGGACGTCGGCATTCTCGAAGAGGATGATCGCGTCGAACTGCTTGAGGGTGAAATCATTCTTATGTCGCCGGTAGGTTATCGCCACGCGAAAGCGGTTCGCCGTTTGAATCGGATCTTTAGCCGCGCCTCGCGGGATCGTTTCGATGTCTCGGTGCAAGATCCGTTTATCATCGCCGACGATTCCGAGCCGCAACCGGATTTGCTCTTGCTCGATTTTGAAGTGGACCAATACGAAGGGCTACCGGAAGCGCGGCACACGTATCTCGTCATCGAAGTCGCGGACTCCACGCTGCGCTACGACCGCGGACGGAAGCTGAAAGCGTATGCGCGCGCGGGCATCGCCGAACTTTGGATCGTGAATCTCAAGGAGAACACCATCGAAGTTTATCGCGAACCATCCGATGAAACCTACGGATCGCGGCGGGTGGCTCGTGGCAATGAGCGCGTGGCGCCGGCCATGTTTTCGGATGTGAAAGTCACGGTGTCGAAGATCGTCGAGTAGCATGGACGAACTCGAACACCACTTCGCCCACTCGCAAACGCGCCGCCAGTTTTTCGGACGCGCGGCCACCGGCATCGGCGTCGCCGCGCTCAGCACGCTGCTTGATCGCGACTTAGTCGCCGCCGTCGCGCAGGCCGGAGTTTCGCAGCCGGCGACGCACGGAATTTTGAAGGCGCTGCATCACGCGCCGAAGGCGAAGCGCGTCATCTATCTGCACCAGTCCGGCGCGCCTTCGCACATCGACCTCTTCGATTACAAACCGAAGATGCGCGAG
The DNA here is from genome assembly GCA_043776145.1 of Chthoniobacteraceae bacterium. Taxonomy (GTDB): domain Bacteria; phylum Verrucomicrobiota; class Verrucomicrobiia; order Chthoniobacterales; family Chthoniobacteraceae; genus JANLQB01. The sequence continues at coordinate 1,119 of JAYVRQ010000606.1, read as the reverse complement.
TTTCACGGGCAGGAATTGCCGGGCTCGATCCGCATGGGGCAGCGCATCACGGGGATGACTTCGGGGCAGGCGAAGTTTCCCGTCGCGGCGACGAAGTTCGCATTTTCCAAAAATGGAAAAGCGGGGATTTGGCTGAGCGAATTGCTGCCGCACACGTCGCAGGTCGTGGACGACATTTGCTTCATCCGCTCGATGCACACCGAGGCGATCAATCATGATCCGGCAATGACGTTTTTCCAAACGGGCAGCGAGCAGCCGGGAAGGCCGAGTCTTGGCGCGTGGCTCAGCTACGGCATCGGCAGCGAGAATCAGGATTTGCCCGCGTTCATCGTGCTCATTTCGCAAGGCACGGGAGAGTTGAACGATCAGCCGCTTTTCTCGCGGCTGTGGGGCACCGGTTTTCTGCCGCCGTCGCATCAGGGCGTGAAATTTCGCAGCCAGGGCGATCCGGTTTTGTACCTCAAAAATCCGCCGGGCTTCAACCGCACTGCGCGTCGCGAGATGCTGGATGCGCTCGATGAAATCAATCGCGCCGCCGCGCAGCAGATCGGCGACCCGGAGATCGACACGCGCATTCAGCAGTACGAAATGGCGTATCGGATGCAGGCTTCAGTGCCGGACTTGATGGACATCAGCCAGGAACCCGCGAGCACTTTCGAACTCTACGGTGAAGACGCGCGCAAGCCCGGCACCTTCGCCGCGAATGCGCTGCTCGCGCGGCGGCTCAGCGAGCGCGGCGTGCGGTTCGTGCAACTCTACCATCGCGGGTGGGATCAGCACGGCAGCCTCAACGCGAATCTCCCGAAACAATGCAAAGACGTGGACCGGGCCAGCGCCGCGCTCGTCGCCGATCTGAAACAGCGCGGGATGCTCGATGAAACGCTCATCATTTGGGGCGGCGAATTCGGACGCACCGTGTACGTGCAGGGCTCGATCGACAACGCCGGCTACGGGCGCGATCACCATCCGCGCTGCTTCACCACATGGCTCGCGGGCGGCGGCGTGCGCGGAGGCATGGTCTTCGGCGAGACGGACGACTACTGCTACAACATCGTCGAGAACCCCGTGCATGTGCATGATCTCAACGCGACGCTGCTGCATCTCCTCGGCCTCGACCAC
>JAYVRQ010000605.1:0-3710 GCA_043776145.1 Chthoniobacteraceae bacterium | reverse complement strand
TCTCCAGTTGCCCGCGGATCGCGGATTCGTCGAGGTGTTTGCCGATGAAGACGAGCTGGCTCCGGCGCGTCTCGCCTTTTTCCCAGAGCCGGTCCCAGAGGATCGTGAAGCGGTTGTTCACGCCGTGGAAGATGGCGCGGCGCGGATTGCCCGCGATGCTGATGAAGCCTTTCGAGCGATAGACTTTTTCCTTTTCGCTGAGCGCCTGCACGAAGAACTCGAACTTCTCGACGCTGAACGGCTGCTCGAACTCGAAGGAAAACGATTGGATGTCGTGGTGATGCCGCGTGTTGAGTTCGTCGAGAAATTGCGGATCGACGGCGAGCTTTTGGTCCACGTCGAAGGCGTGCATGTCGAGCATCTCCTTGAGGTTCACCTGCGAATGGTTGGTGCGGAAAATTTGCGCGTGCGGATTGAGTTCGCGCGCCTTGGCCTCGATGCGCGCGAGGTGCGGCTCATCGACGAGGTCGGTTTTGTTCAGCAGGAGGAAATCGGCCATCGCGATCTGCTCGCGCACGGTCTCAGTTTCGGCGAGCTGCTTCTCGACCTGCTCGGCATCGACGACGGTGATGATCGAGTCCATGCGGACGAACTGCTGAAGCTGCGGGATGTTTAGAAAAGTCTGCGCGACCGGGCCGGGATCGGCGATGCCGGTGGTCTCGATGAGCAGGTAGTCGAAGCCGCCTTTTTTCAGCAAATTCTGCACGCCCTTCACGAGGTCTTTGCGCACGGTGCAGCAAAGGCAGCCGTTGCTCATTTCGAGCACGTCGTCCTCGGTCTTTTCGATGAGCGCGCCGTCGATGCCGATCCTGCCGACTTCATTCACGATGACGGCGAATTTGTAGCCGTGCTGCTGCTTGAGGATGTAGTTGAGCAGCGTGGTTTTCCCCGCGCCGAGGAAACCGGTGAGAATGGAGACGGGGACGGGCTTCATGGATTTCAGATTTTAGATTTCAGATTGGAAAAGAGAGCGCTGCCCGACTTCCGAGTTCAATCTGAAATCAGAAATCGAACATCTGAAATCAGGCGACTCAGCGTTTGCGCGGGCGGGCCTTGGGCAAGCCGGGGATGATGCGGGTGACGTTCGCGACGGCGACGATCTCGCGTTCGGTTTCGGTCGAGTAGATGTACACCGTTTCGTTGCTCGGGGTGATGAGCAGGTAGTCGGGATGGCGGACGTAGAGTTCCTTCCCGTCATTGGTCACGACAGTGTAGGGCTCGAATTGTGTGGCTCGCTGGAGTTCGCGGATTTCTTCGGCAATCATGGTTTCGCTATGACGCAGTTTTTGTGGGTTTGCAAGACAGGCACCTAGGCGTTTCAAAAAAAACTGGCGACCCGGAAAGCCGGGTCGCCAATTCAGAAATTCGGATGACCGCGAGCCTACTTCTTTTTTTTGAGCAGCGGCAGGCCGGTCTTCGTGTTCTCGGAGACTTCGTAGCCATCGGGGAGCGCGTCGATCGCGCCCTCTTTCGCCTCGCCGCCAAAGTAATACAGCGTCACTTGCTGGCCCCCTTTGAGCACCTGCTTGCGCTCGTGGAGGAAGTAGGTCTTGCCCGATTTTTTGCTGATAACGGAGAATGCCATGATCGTGATGGGTGAGGGGTTGAAGCTGCGAGTTTTGTCAGACGACGCCCGCTTTTTTCAGCGTGGCGAAGGCTCCGTTCTTCGTAACGGTCTTCAGCGCGCGGGCGGTGAGTTTCACGGTCACAAAACGATTCAGTTCGCTGACCCACAGCCGCTTGGTGCGCAAATTCGGCGTGAACATCCGCGGGACGACCTTCGTGACATGCTGGCCGATGCCGCCTTTTTTCTTGGCGAGACCGCGACGGTGGATGATCGAGCCTTTGGTCGGCCTTGCTTTGGTAATGCTGCAAACTTTCATAAATTCGTAAGTGGGGTGGCGACAATGGAGGCGGGGTTCGGGGTGGTCAAGGGGAAATACCGTGTGTGATTGGAGGGTGTGCCATCGCTCTGCTCGTGCTCGTAATCGTCCTCCTACTCATCCTCGAAATCCTGCGTCGTTTCGAGGACGAGTAGGAGGACGATTACGAGCACGATTTTCCCTTGCCGCGCTGGCTCCGCTTTCGATCACCTTCACTCCCCATGCTCACTTTCCATCCTGCGACCGATGCGGACATCCCCCTGCTCCGCACGCTCGCGGAGCGCATCTGGCGCGAGTCGTATGCGGGCGTCATTTCGGCGGAGCAGATGGCTTACATGCTCGGCTGGATGTATTCCGAGGAAACCATCCGGCGCGAACTGGCGGAGGGTGTTTGCTGGGAACTCGTGCGGCTGGACGCGGAAGCGGCGGGTTATCTCTCGATCACTTTCGGCGCGGATGGCGTGGCGAAATTAAACAAGCTCTATCTGCTTCCCGAGCATCAGGGGCGCGGGCTCGGCCAGCGGATGATCGCGCACGTTCTCGACCTCGCGAGGGAGTGTGCGGCGGACGAGGTGCGCCTTCAGGTGAACAAGGCGAACGTCCGCGCCCAGCGCGCCTACGAGCGGGCCGGCTTCGTGCGAATCGAGGAAGCTGTGTTCGACATCGGCGGCGGTTTTGTGATGGACGACTACATCATGGCGCGGCGCATGGGATGCAGCTAGGAGTCGCACTCGATGAACCATCCACCCGTCGCGCCCGGCATTGCAGCGCACGAAACTCCCGTCGAAAACGGCGGCTGGCGCGCGTGGCTGCTCCCGGCGTTCGTCATCGCGTGCTGGACGCTGACGATCCGGCATCTCGCATCGGACTGGACGCTCAATGAGCAGTACCACTACGGCTGGCTCGTCCCGCTGCTCGCGCTCTATCTGGTAAAAGTGCGCTTCGAGCAATGCCCCGCGCCCGCGCCCGCGCGCAGCCGCGCCGGATTGCTCCTGCTCCTCATCGCCGCCGCCTCGTTCATTTCGATGCCTCTGCGCGAGGCCAACATGCAATGGCGCTCGATGGGCTGGTGGCTCGCCGGACTCGCCGCGACCGCGACACTGCTCGGATTCCGGCAGGCGGGCGGCGCGCGATGGCTGCGACATTTCATTTTCCCGGTGCTGTTTTTTTTCACCGCCGTCCCGCTCTTGCGTGGCATCGAAGAAAACTCGATGCACTGGCTGATGCAGCGCAACGCGACGCTCTCCATCGAAGTCCTGCACTGGCTCGGCGTCGATGGCCACGCGAAAGGCAACCTCATCGCCCTGCCCGCCGGCACGCTCGGTGTGGACGAGGCGTGCAGCGGCATCCGCTCGCTCCAAGGCACGCTGATGCTCACGCTTTTTCTCGGGGAAATCCTCGCGCTTTCGCTGCCGCGCCGCGCCGCGCTGCTGCTGTCGGGCGTCTTCTGGGCGCTCATCACGAATGTCCTCCGCACCACCGCGCTCGGCTGGATCGCGCAGCGCGACGGCATGCACGCGATGGAAAACTGGCACGACTCCGCGGGCTACACCGTGCTCGCCATGTGCTCCGCCCTCGTCGGCGCGACCGCGTGGTTTCTGCATCGCGCATCGCAGCCGCGTCCCGTCCCCGCCGCACCCATCGACCTCGCCGCCATCGCGCGTCGCTTTCGGGAAATCGCCGCGCCGTGCGCAGTGGGGCTCGGCATCCTGCTGGCCGGGCTCGTCTTCACCGAAGTCTGGTTCCGCATTCACGAGCGCGAAGACACGCCGCTCCCGCCCTGGCGCTTCCTTTTGCCCAATGAACTCGCGACGTTCCAAATCACCC